>CAZLAW010000103.1:0-7553 GCA_964557625.1 uncultured Marinicella sp. | reverse complement strand
ATGAAACTACTCCAATTCGGTTGTTCTTTCAAAGAGCGGGGATTTTACTTAACTTAATTGCTTAGGTCAACTCATTATTGGTGATTTTAATCGGTCTTCAAGAAATCGATAGAATGACCATGATTAACACCAACAATCCTAATAACAAAGTTATCCACCAGTAATGTGTGCGCCATGACTGACGTGGGGCTTGTGCTTGTTCTGTTTCATCTAATGCCTCACTCAACATCACATTCCGCGGATGAGACGGGCTAAATTTTGAGTATCCTGAATGTCCGGGACATTCAACGTTAAATTGTAATTCATGATAGCGAATCCGATCACCATTTTTCAACCAGATGTTTTCCACTTGTTTTCCGTTTACAAAAACAGGCTGTTTATTGGTAATCAATGCCATTTCGGAATCATTGCGATAAATATGCCAGCCATCCGGATGGTGGTAATTTGACTTGATAAACGTACCATTATGCGCACCGGATAAGTGTCTTAAACCATACACTGAAGACAAATCTTCAGTATCAGATAAAGCGTCAAACGACGCGGCCTGTTTAACCGCTTTGGGGATATAATCCTCATCCACCAGTAACATAGCCAAGTCTGACAAGGTCAACACGTCACCGGGGTACAACATACATTGTGAATGGATATTGATACCATTGACTTCTAAAGGTGTGGATTCAACCTGTAGAATCAAGCCGTAACCGGTGCGATTAATTTTAGCATGAACACCCCAAACTTCCGGACGGTTGATTTGAATCTGACAATTCTCATCATTACCAATCAACAAGGGTTGGTTTTTCGGCACTTCAAACGAAGCTTGATTCTGTTCAAGTATTAATTTCATGCTGCGGTGATTTTAGCCCCATTTTGCCGCCTTATCCAATAATTGGTTTGAGTTTTTTCTATCTCCATGAACGATTACGATAGCATATCTTTTAATCATTATTGTAATTTTGACTAAAAATGTGACTGACTTGTCACTTTTAGCCTTTTTATTGGACATCAGTGAAGTTTTCACTAAAATACTACCAACACATCACAAGGATTTGCTTTGTCATTGCAGCATCGACACATTATTTTTTGGTTACTTTCAGTGGGTGTTTTTGTCTTGGCGGTGCTGGTATGGCACTACATCAGTCCTATTAATGCACCTCAAGCGGCCAAAGAACCACTCCATGTGACCACTTCTTTTAAGGTTCCGACGGGTCGCTATTATCAAACCAATGGTCGCTACGCGTTAGATATGTCCGGAACCACACAACTGATTCTGCCTTTGCAGAAACACTCCGAACACTTGACTGAATACGATTTTCTGGTGATTCAGGCGCTTGACAGCAATCAACCCATCAACCTGTTTCTGACGGCACAATTATTCGATAAAAATCAAAAACCAATGGCTTTTAAGCAGCCATTAATTAACCACGGCCAATCCATCAATAAACTCAATGAAACATGGCAAACGGCTAACAGTATTTCGGACGTTGCGCTGGTCATCGAATCAGAAATAAACTTGGGTTTTGGGGCTGATTTTGATGTTGAAGCCAGCTGGAAATCGATTCAATTCACTGACTCAGCGCACATCAACCCAAGAGAGCACCTGATGAGTGTCTTGCTGGCCTTTATACCTTTGGACTACACTTCAATCAACCGTTATTCCAACCAAATTCGAAACGGATTCAAAACTGTTATCTTAGGACTGGGTGTGTGGATAACCATTATCGGCATTACTTTTCTTGTGATAAAACCACCCGTAATTCATTTGATATCGGGTATTGCACTGGCCTGGCTACTGATGGCTGGGGTTTATGGTTACAATTTTGAACAGCAAATCACTTTTAACAAGCAGCGTTTTGCAAAAAAACAGACCCACCTAAACCGTATAGATGAAGAATTATGGACCATTGCAGAACAGATTGATAAGACGATTCAAAGCCATTCAAATCAGGCAAAAAAATCCAAGGTGATGATTCTTGGTGGTGACAACTTCAAAAACAAGCGGCTTAATTACCACCTGTTACAATACAATGTGGCCATACTGGGACAGCTTGATGACATAGAAAATATGTCTCAGAACGTCACCAACTATGCGGTTTTATTGCCCCCCAGAAGTGACAGTTGTCAACCGGACAGTCAAAGCCTAACCGCATTTGATCCGGTCATCATACTCAAAACCGCGCAATTTTGTTTGTTACAATTATGAAGACCATTCTCTTCACTCTCAGCTATATACTTTATCTAATGAGTTTAGGCATTGGCACCCGCTTGCTTGTATTAAATATAATGGGCCTTGAATCAAACAAACGACGGCTTTCCAGTCTGTTGGCGCATGGTTTATTCACCGGTTTGTTTATCCATGTTTTATTGCTCAACAGTTTACAACTATTTGTCAATCACAATGGTCTGGTTATAGATGCCATGTTGCTGGCTTTTTTAGTAAGTGTGGTTTTTATCATTTACAACCTGAACGGAGATGGCACAATACATCATTCGACGACCATCAACCGCCATCAGGTATTCATCATCTGTCTCATTACTGTCGCCTCTTTACTGATTGCCTGGAACAGCTATTATGTACCGAATTTAGCCTGGGACACCTGGACAGTGTGGTTGGCACGGGCTAAACAATGGTACTATCACGGCTTGTCCGTATCTTTTGTGTCCGCTCAGGCCTGGTTAGAATCAACCGAAGGCTTACAAAACCTGTCCGCACACTATCCTGATGGCCTGTCTTTGATTTTCTACCCGATGCTTTTTGTCGCCGAAAACCTCAAACCCATATTGCTGTTTTTATATTTGGTTATTTATGGCTTTTTGGTTTTACTGATGTGTAATCGACTGCAAAAAATGTCAGCGCCCTTATATCTGAGGGTGTTATTGGTGGTGGTGATGTACTCAACGCCGATGTTGGTCAACCATTTATTGTTACCCGGTTATGCAGATTTAATTATGGCGGTATTTATTCTGCTGATTATGCTGGGTTTATTGGACTATAATGACCGACCCAAACCGGCTTTGCGTCTGCTTATAATCAGTTACGCGCTGATGCTGCCGCTGCTTAAAATAGAAGGCTGGGTATGGCTGCTGGTTTTTGTTTTTAGTCACACATTTATCATGTGGTTCAACTTTAAACAACGGCTTTTTATTTTGTTTTCTATGCTGGCGTTATTTGGTTTATGGTTTTTTCTGGGTGGCTTTTCTTTTAACACCCACTTTGGTCCGCTGATTGTCAGTCCCGCTGAAATTAATTTATTTAACAAGGCCTATTTGTCTTTTGACTTTACATCTGTTAACGATGCCGTGATAAATGCCATGTTCTGGCAATTTAACTGGTCCTTGTTGTGGTTTGGCTTACCTTTTTTATTGTTTTATATGGTGGCTGTCAAACACAACAAGGCACAACAGGTCAGCCATTTATTTTTTATTGTGTCTTTATTCTTAATTTTAATGCTTTTTTACTTGACGCCGGCCGCTAAATATGCCCTCGATTACACCGCCATTAACCGCATATTTTTACAGTTGATGCCGTGCTATATTTTTCTTTTGTTCAGCATGTTGACTGCGGCAATCAGGCAATCTGATTCAGCCAGCACGCATCCTGGCTGAATCTTCATAATGTCATTGATTCTATTCCTCTAATTTAACGCAAAAAAGCTTCACCTTGTTGAAACACAATATCTACCGGAATACCGGCTTGATGAATGGTGTCCAGGGCTTTTTTCAGTTGCGGATTTTGTTGACCGTCTTGTTTAAACCAGTCGGCCACTGCTTGATAATCACCATTACCCTGTAAAGTTAAAATCTTTTCAGACAATGAAGCAATGGCAGCTGACATTTTTTCAGGATTGACCGAATAATAACCGGTTTCCTCATTGTAATTAAAAGCACCATGCTCGGCGAAGTAATTAAATCGCAATAAATTAGCCACACCGTGAGCTGAGCTCGAACCAAAACGGACCGAACGGAAAATACCGGCCATAAAGGTGGTGTAGTAGTCCATCAGCTCGCCACCATCCAATTCACCCATGTGGTGTAGTTTTTCCACCATATACAAGCCTAAAATATCCGCTTTGCCTTCTTCCACCGCACCAGCGTATTCTTTTAACGCGGCACGCACCGTACCGGCACCATCCAAAGTATTTTTGATACCCAAGCCATGGGCCACTTCATGAAACATGGTGTTGGCAAAAAACGCCTCAAACGTGATGTGCTTTCGCTGCTCAGGCACCACCAGTTCCTGGGCAATGGGTAACAGGATTTTCTCAAATTTAGCATGCATGGCGTTTTTTAATTGCAAACGCCGGGTGCCCTTTTCTAACTGCACCTGCTCATCATTGGGTAAATTAATGGCAATGGTTTTGCTGCCGGTATTGGCGTCACCGGCATAATACAGCGCATCATAGGCGTTTAAATCCGAATCACTACCGGGTGTTTCCTGTTTATATTGTTCTGCCACCGGTAATTCAGCCTGTAACTGCGGTAAAAACTGAGCGTATTTGGCTAATTTTTTGCTCCATTGTTTATCTTTGATAAGCACAAAAGCTTCATAGGCCGCTTTATACCCGAATAACTGATCTTCATAAGTCTCAATGGGGCCGATCACCACATCAATCGCATTGTTTTTCATATCAAGCCAGGCCCGATCTGAGGCCTGGTACTCATCATTTAACAAGGCCTGGGCACGTAATTGTAAGTAGTTTTTAAAGTCATCATCCTCAGCTAATTTGGCGGCTTTGCGTAAATAATCAGCGGCTTTGGATACACGGTCCTGATAAGCCACATGGTAAGGAATCGCCTGTAAACGACCGTCCTCGTCGGTTCTCACCAAGGTGTATAAGTCTTTTAAAGCATCCGTTGCCTGTTCATCAAACTGTTCTTTGGTCATTTCCGGCGGATAAAACCGGGCACCCGGTGGTTTTTGACCGTAACCTTCAATAAAAGGGGCGTCACCGTTTAAACGATCCCAGGGACCGTAATTAATTTCGGCATATCGTCTTAAAGCAGGCGCTTCAATACTGCGCAGCAAATCGTCTTTATCTCCATAACTTTGTAACCAGAATAAATCGTCCATCACTTTGGCCGCTTTGATAAGATAACTCAGCATTTTTTTCTGGTTTTCACTGAGGTGACTTAAATCAGCCGTTAAGGTGAAGCTGGCGTAATTGGCCAGCAATTGGTCTCCTGTACTCTTTTTGACTGGCTTTTTAATGTCCTCGGCTATTAGGTCTTGCTGATAAGCCACTTCTTTTTCAGCCGGCTGAGGCGCTTGCGTCGATTCGGATTGCTCTGACTGCGGCTGACAAGCGCTTAATACGATAAATAAAGACAGCACGATAAACTTGTTTTTCATGGTGATTCCTCGGTTAATAATTGTTCATATAATTGGCTCAGGGTCGCAGCGGTTCGATCAATGCTTAAATCAAAATCAACCGGCTGCTGCATGATATTTTGATAATTATGCCGAATTGATTGTAATTTTTCGACCAAATCATTTAATTCCTGATACTCGAAGGTCAACCCTCTGGCATAGTGCGTGGCCAACCAACGCATCCCGGAACCGGGTGTGTCGGCCACCAAAATAATTTTATGCCGGGCCATGGCTTCTAAGAGCACCATGCCGTAAGATTCAGCGCGGTCATTGGAAGCCAGACAAACCACATGACACTCAGCCAACAGGCGTGCTTTAACCTGTTCGGACACCGGACCTGTGAGCACAACCCGGTCAGTTAAATTCTTATGCTGAATATGCTGTTGTAAGGTTTGTTGCAAATCCCCGCCACCGGCGATGGTTAACTGCATATCAGGTAACTGCTGCATGGCATCAATGAGCATGTGATGGTTTTTGTAATAACTGAGCCGCCCGATGGTTAATACCTGCAATGGCTTTGTTGTTAAAGTTGCCGGCTTGGGCACCGAAATACCTTCGGTGTTCAGGCCCAATGGAATGACCCTGACACGATCTTGAAATTGTTGCAATCTGGTTGATTTCTTGATGTATTCAGGGGTGCTAATCAGTATTTTTTGGCAGCGACGTATCAGCGCCGTTTCCAAAGGTTTCAAGCACCGATAAATAAACCGCAATAAACCCGAAGAACTTTCTGTCACCATATCCGAATGCCAACGCATCACCCAGCGCTTGTTTTTGGCCTCAGAGTTCAATAATAGAAAAAACAAACTGGGATTTGGGACATGCAGATGAATCATATCAATCGATTGTGTTTTCATGAGTCGCTTAACCTGCCTGTTCAGTCCAATCATTAACGGTGTAAAGAAAACCGGGCGTAAACAGGCTTGGCGGATAAGCATCAAACCTGGCATGGGGTATTCAATGAGGGTACTTGATTTAACCGCTTGCCAATCATGGTTGTGCACTAAAACCGTGACGTGATGACCTTGTTTAACTTGTTGCTCGGCTAAATCACGCAGATACGTTTCCATGCCGCCATGACAGGGCGGATAGAATTTGCCAATGTGTAATACATTCATACTTGAATTAGTCGGTTTCAGAGGCCGAATCTTTGGCGTTCGATGCTTCCAAACCCGCTTCAAGCATCGCAAGGCGTTGTGTCAGACGCCTGATTTTCTGCTCTTTGCGCGACAAAGCCAAATCCATGGTTAACATGCGAATCAATATAAAACTCACGGCCACCACCAGCAATAGGGTGGGCGGATAGGTGATACCCACATGATAGGCCACCCAATCAATAATTTTCGGAAACGAAGACAATACAATGGCAAAAACAGCCACCATCAACCACCAGGTGGCGTAGGGGCCGTGTAATTTGCCTTTGCGGACCAGATACAGAATGCTGACCGACAACAGTGCGCCGATAATAAATATGGTGAGGGTTGTCATGATGATTTTTTGGCTCCAATATTGGCGATGCACAAAGTGGTGGTTTGCAGCATGTATTTAAAAACCACCAACCATGAGCTGAAAACCCGTGATTTGCCATCCTGTCGAAGGGCCATTTTAACAGGGATTTCTTTTATTTTTAAGTCCGAACGCAACAATAATAACAGCACACCCACATCCTGATAATCCAATAAACTGGCGGTTTTATCGGCCAAAACATGAATGGCTCGCTGATTATAGACACGAAACCCTGAGGTCAAATCCTCTATTTTTATTCTCGAAATCATTTTAAAAAATCGCCAGGCTATTTTCTTTAACCGACTCACCCGTTGCGGACAGGTGCCAATAATGACATCGAAAGGGTGATCTGAAATCGCCTGCAGAATGCGATTAATTTCTTCCGGCAAATGCTGGCCATCTGCATCCATGGTTAATACATAGTCATAGCCATGACGTTTGGCATACCGAATACCGGTTTGGGTGGCACACCAGGCGCCGAGCTGTAAAGGTAATTGTAAACAGGTCAGTCCTTGATTTTTCACCACCTGAGCGGTGTTATCGGAACTAAAATCATCCACCACCAGAATATCTGCCGTGACCGCCGCACACAATTTAGGCAATAATTGCGACAAATTATCGGCTTCATTAAAAGCCGGAATAACAATCAAAGTCTTCATTTGATTCGGCTTGCGTTACAATA
>CAZLAW010000102.1:0-7567 GCA_964557625.1 uncultured Marinicella sp. | reverse complement strand
GCGGTCAAAGGTGGCGCCATGTCCAGTCTGGCCAACAATGGCGGCAGAACCCAGGCGGTGGTGTTTAAAGGTACTTTTTCCGGTAATTCAGCCAAACTGGGCGGTGCCATTGCTAACGACAATTTTAATTTATCCACCAGTTCATTATCGCTTTATAACAGCACCTTTGCTAACAACAACAGCCAGGAACACGGCGGCGCCCTATACGTCATGCGCACCACCACTGAACTCAACAACGTCACCCTGGCCAGTAATGGCGCAGCTTTAGCCGGTGGTGGGATTTATATGGGTTACGGTTCCACCACCCTGCGCAACAGCATCCTGTGGGGTAACAGCGCACCATCGGGCGCCCAGTTATTCAGTGAGAGCGGTCAGATAACCGCCACGGACAGTGTGATTCAACATGACTGTGCAGGCTTTGGTTCATCAGGAAGCGGTGGCAGTCAGTCTTGCCATAATATTTATACCGGCGACCCGCAACTGGGGAGTTTACAAATGAACCGCGGCTTTACCCAAACCATGCTGCCGGGTATCGGCAGTTCAGCCATTGATAATGGCGACAACGCCACCTGTCGACCCACTGATCAACGTGGGATTGTGCGGCCGCAAAATGGTCAATGCGACATCGGCTCGGTTGAAGTGCTGAATGTCTGTCGGGTTACCATGAATGGCTCACCCGTGGGCAATGGCAGTGACTGGGGTGGTCAGGCCATGGATTTGCAAACTGCGTTATCGACCACTAACTGTCATCAAGTGTGGATTAAAACCGGCAGCTATTACCCCACTTCCGGCAGTGACCGCAGTGTTTCATTTCAGGTTCAGCCGGGCGTCACCGTTTTAGGTGGTTTCGCCGGCACGGAAAACAATCCAAGTGAACGAAACATTCAGAATAACCCGGTGTATTTATCGGGAAATATCGGCAATCCAAATGATGATAGCGATAACAGTTATCATGTCCTATACCTTGATGGCACCCAGGGCACTAAAATCCTGCCCAATACGGTGATTGCCGATTTAGAAATTCGGCACGGCTACGGCAGCCTGGGTTCTTTTGACTTTCCCAAAAACAGCGGGGCCGGCTTGTTTTGTAACGGTTCAGGCGCCAACAGTGCCTGTAATCCGTATCTAAGCAATATCCGCTTTTTTAACAACCAGGCACCTTCCGGCAGTGGCGGCGCGATGTTTAACCACGCCGACAATGACGGTGAAAGCAGTCCGCAACTAGTGAATATTAAATTCGAAAGTAACAGCGCTTATAACGGCGGCGCCATGTACAACCACGGCAATCAGGGTGGCGACAGCAGTCCCGTGGTGGTCAATGGCGATTTTTTGAGTAATTCTGCCGCTAACAGCGGCGGTGCGGTGTATAACAACGCCTATGCCGGCACCAGTCGCAGTCAGTTTATTTTTGGCCAATTTAACCAGAATATGGCCGATTATGGTGGTGCGGTTTATAACAGTGGTCAGGCTGGTGGCATTAACACCGCCAATTTTAAGCAACTGTCTTTTACCTCAAACCAAGCCAGTTTTGATGGTGGCGCCTTTTATAGTGCCGGCTGGAATAATGGTATGAGCAAGCCCACCTTACAAGACATCACCTTTCGCAGCAATTTAGCACCCCGCGGTGGTGCCATGTTTTTAAATGATCTGGCCGGTAACGGAACAGCCGACATGAATCGGGTCACCTTCGCCCAAAACACAGCCACTGAAGGCGGGGCTTTGTATAATGACGGTGAAAACGGTTTCAGCCATCCGACCTTAACCAATGTAACGTTTCATAATAATCTGGCCATCGCTAACGGTGGTGCCATTTATAACAATGGCGACAACGGCGCCAGCAGTCCGGATATTCGAAACAGCACGTTTACCGGTAATAACGCCGGTTATGGCGGTGCCATGTACAGCAGCGCTGACCCAACCGGCTCGTCCAGTCCAACCATGCGCCACATTATTATGTGGGACAATGCCGCCACCACCGACGGGGACACCATCTACCATAATCTGGCCGAAAGTAATCTGGACGACAGCATTATTCAATACGGCTGTCCGACGTCGGGTTTTGGTAACGCCAACTGTAACAATGTCATTAACAGCAATCCGCTGCTGGGTGCTTTAGCATCAAACGGTGGCTTTACAGAAACGCAAATGCCCGGCAATAATAGTCCAGCCATCGACGCCGGTAACAATAATTACTGCCCGGGCGAAGATCAATGCGGGGAATCCAGACCCAAAGGCCTCGCCTGTGACATCGGCTCAGTAGAAACCGATCAACAAGGTCCCAGTGATCTTATTTTCAAAAACGGGTTTGATTAAGCTGAATAGGGAAACTAAAAAGGCCGCTTTGTGACGCGGCCTTTTTTATTTCAGTAAGTTTGAAATCTGTTTGAAGTTCGGGTGTTTCGCGGTTTGCATCAGTTCGAACAGAATCATTTCGGTGGAGGTTTTCACCGCACCGGCGTCTTTCATGCGTTCTAAACCGAGTTGTTTATTCGAAGGTTTTCGGGATGAAATGGCGTCCTGGTTAATGGCCACCTGATAGCCTTCTTCCAGTAATCCCAGTACCGTCTGGTAAACACAGACATGAGCCTCTATGCCGGTGACGATGACCTGACTGCGTCCGCTGTCTTTCAACGATTGCATGACCTCATCACAGCCACAACCGCCGAAGGTAATTTTCTCGATGGCCTGATGTCCGGTCAGGTTGTCTTTAATGGCATCTACTGTGTAACCCAAACCTTGCGGATATTGTTCCATCCAGATAATCGGCAGATCTAAAATCTCCGCGGCCTTAATCATGGTGTTAATTTCCTTAATCAAATCATCGGCACCGTGGATTAAACTGGCCAGTCGGCCCTGGACATCGATAATCATCAGGGCTGCGTTTTCAGGTTTAAACATTTTATTCTCCTTTTAATGAAGACAAGGGCCGCAACCAGGCACCATCAGATAACTTAGCCGGCAGTTGATTGCGCGCCTGATCGGCGGCTTCACGGTCAGGATAATGGCCATAAATAACCACCCACCAGGGGGCATCATTGGCTCGGGTTTCAACAATCCGGTAATCCTGATCGGTTAATTGTTGTTCCCGGATAAAGGCTTCCAGGTTTTGCTGGTTAGCGACGCCAATAATTTGGATGGTCCAGTGGTCGGGATAGCGTTCGAACCAATTATCACCCACATAGTCTGGCGCCTGGGTGGTGGTTTCAATTTGGTCAGCTGCCGTCGCCTGGTCAGCTTTCGACCATTCGATTGCCGATGGCTCAGGCTCGGTCGATACGGTGGCCTGGGGTGATTGCTCGGTGACCACATCTTCCGGCGTTTCAGCCATGGGGTTAATAACGGGCTTCGCCGGTGCGGTGTCGATCATGGACTCGACACCTTGTGGCGGATCTAATGGATTTATAGGATCAGCTTCAGACAGGTCTTCGGTATCATCGGCTTGGGACGCTGCCCGGGCTTTAATGTCTTCGATGGTCGCTGTGGGTTTTTCACTGCCTTTCGGCGTGCACACCCAGCGATCCTCGGCGGCATAACACACCACCTCAATGCGTTCATTGTCCGGCACATCACTGGCCGGTACCGGCAACTTTTGCGCTATGGCAGAGCCGATAAACAACAAAGCAACCACCGCCATAAGTAAATATTTAAGCACGCTACAATTTTCCTTCTCGACAGGCCTGAATGGATTCGGCAATCGCGCTTTCTGAAATGTCATTGGCCACAAAAGCATCACCCATACCACGCATAAGGATTAAGCGGTGCTGTCCGGATTGTACTTTTTTATCTAATCGCATGGCCTGTAATAACTCTTCAGTGGTGTATTTAGCCGGCAAGGCAGCAGGTAAATCAAAGCATTCAATCAATTCAATAAATTGTTCTTTAAGACCTGCCTGGGCATGGCCTAATCGCACCGATAAATCTGCTGCCATGACCAGCCCTAATGCCACCGCCTCACCGTGTAAATAGTGATAATCACTGACATTTTCAATGGCATGGCCAAAGGTGTGGCCCAAATTTAACAAAGCACGCACGCCCTGTTCTTTTTCATCATCTCTGACAATCTCGGCCTTAAAGCGACAACATGCCGCGATTAAATGCTGCATCGCAGCCTGGTCTTGCTGCTTAATCGCGAGCCGATTATCCTGTAACCAGGTGTAAAAAGCCGGCTGATTAATACCGGCGTATTTAATCGCTTCGCCAATACCGGCATTGAATTCTCGTGGTGGCAGGGTTTGTAAGGTGGCGATGTTAATCAACACCGCCCGGGGCTGATGAAACGCGCCGATAAGGTTTTTCCCGGCGGCATGATTGACCCCGGTTTTACCACCCACCGACGCATCGATTTGCGCCAGTAAACTTGTCGGCACCTGGACAAAATCCACACCTCGCATCCAGCTGGCGGCAGCAAATCCGGTGATGTCGCAGACGATACCACCGCCCACCGCCACCAGGGCATCACTGCGGTTAAAACCGTTTTTCGCCAACGCATCTAAAATCATCTGCCAGCTGTTTGTGTTTTTATGTTTTTCACCAACGCCGATAACACAGTCATGTACCTCGTAATCGCTGAATTCTGCGCTCAGTGGCTGAAAGTATAAAGGCGCCACGTTTTCGTCACTGACCAGCATAATTTTTCGGGCCTTTAATCTCGATTTAATTTCAGCGGCATTAAAAGACTGTCGATCAATAATAATCGGGTACTGCTTGCCGGGAATATCGAGGCTTAATGTCTGCATAATCTACCTGTCTTGAGTCAAATAATTGGCAATTTTTCGCGCCATACCATAGGCACTGTTGCGGCCGCTGGCAAACGTTAAATCCGCCACCGATTCATATAAGGGGTTGCGTTCTTTAGCCAGTTTCATCAGCCGTTCACGCCGTCCTGTTCCTTGCAGCAGTGGCCGTTGTTTGTCCCGCTTTAGACGTTTTAACTGGTGCTTAACCGCGGTTTTCAGATACACCACGGTGTGCGGTGTGCCTTGCAGTAAACGGCGACTTTCTTCGGTCACCACCACCCCGCCACCGGTGGCAATGATACAATTTTCTCGTTCCATTAATTCAGCCAGCATGGCTGTTTCACGGACCCGAAACCCGGCTTCTTTTTCAATTTCAAAAATCAAATTCACAGATACACCGGTGCGTTTTTCTAATTCCTGATCCACATCACAAAAAGTTTTGCCCAGGCGCATGGCCAGCTGTTTCCCGACGGTCGTTTTGCCGGCGCCCATGGGGCCGATGAGTATGATGTTGGCGTTTTTTGTTAGCGGCATAATCCCTGTCGTTTGGTTTGCGTCATTGTAGCATGGTGATGCGAATCATTTTCTGAATTTGAACCAAAATCCGATTTAATCTAATCGCTCAATTCGGGCATCATCAGCAAAAATAAGGCGGTCCAATAAAGTCTCTGCCCGGTCTCGCTTTTGATCCGGATGATTGTCTGAATGCAGCGCCAAAAACCCAGGGATTTGCCCCTGCTGGATACCGCCAAGCGCCTGACCACTGGCTTGGGCGCCTCCGTCCATGGCCTTTAGCCACAACCAACTGCCGGCATGCGGTTGTTTCGCATCACTGCACACCACCCGTTTACGCAGCGATAAACGCTGCGAATAGGCCAGCATCTGTAATTCTTCGGCCGGATTGATTTTGACATTGCTGTCTGAACCGATGGCCCAATGTCCGGCATGGTTTTTATAGTCATCAAGCGGAAAAATACCGTCGCCTAAATTGGCTTCGGTGAGCGGACATAAGCCGACCACCGCACCGGACGCGGCCACATCGCGGGTTTCGAGTTCGGTCATGTGGGTGGCATGGATTAAGCACCAGCGCGCATCGACATCAAAGTTATCCAGTAACCAGGCCACCGGTGTCTGGCCGTATAGTTCCTGACATTGATTCACTTCGGCGGTTTGCTCGGCGATATGAATATGCACCGGGGTATCTTTGGGTAAAGCGTTTAACACTGTGTGCATTTGCTCAGGGCTGACGGCCCTGAGGGAATGAAAACAGATGCCCAGTCGTTGTTGGCGCTTCAATTTCTTGTCTAAATATGCGTGCAGCTCCAGATATTCATCGGTGTTTAAACCAAATCGCTGTTGCTCTGCCAGTAAAGGCTGTTCCCCAAATCCGGCATAGCTATAGAGCACCGGCAACAGAGTTATGGGCAAACCCACTTCATCGGCGGCTTGTAAAATCGCTTCAGCCTGGGTATGGGTGTTATCCGGATTATTTATATCCCGGTGCACATAATGAAACTCACACACGGATGAATAACCGCGGTCCTTCATGGTTTGAAAGGTGTTTTTAGCGATGTCATAAAAATCAGCCGCATCCATGTCATTGGCCAGTTGATACATGAGCTCGCGCCAGGACCAGAAATCATCATCTTCACGTAAACGGTATTCGCTGCAACCGGCCATGGCACGCTGAAATACATGGCTGTGAATATTCGGCAAGGCCGGAATCACCACCTCGGCTTTTTTATCGGCCATTTCAGCACTCACATCACAGGTGACTGTCTGAATCAGGCCATTTTCCACGGTGACACGGACATTATTTGCCCAGCCATCGGGTAATAAAGCCTGTTGAAAAAAATAGTTTGTCATTGGTTATAATGTGATTTTTCTACAATACATTCATTGTCAAATAGAACCGCCATGAACTCAACGAAAAAATGCGACCTTTTAATAAAACACGCCACCATCGCCACCTGCAGCGACTTACAGGCAGTGGATGAACTGCTGGACGATGCCGCAGTCGCCGTCAGTGACGGCGTGATTCAATGGATTGGCTCATCAGCACAAAGTGAACAGTTTAGTTGTGATGAAGTTTATGAGTTACAGGGTGAACTATTAACGCCGGCGCTGATTGATTGTCACACCCATCTGGTGTTTGGCGGTTCACGAGCCGATGAGTTCGCCGATCGTCTGGCCGGTGTGTCTTACGAGGACATTGCCAAAGCCGGCGGTGGTATTTTATCCACTGTCAAAGCCACCCGAGAAGCCAGTTTTGAAGACTTAGAAATGGCTGCCATTCGTCGGTTGCAGCATTTAAAATCTCAGGGCGTGACCACGGTCGAAATTAAATCCGGCTACGGCCTGGATGTGGACAATGAAATTAAAATGCTGAAAGTCGCTCGCGCTGCCGGTGAAGCTGCCGAAGTCGATGTTATAACCACCCTGCTCGCCGCCCACGCGCTACCCCCTGAGTATAAAGACCATCGCAGCGGCTACATCGATCTCATCTGTAAAGAACTGATTCCACAGGTCGCCAAAGACAAACTCGCCGATGCGGTGGATGCTTTTTGTGAAGGCATTGGTTTTACCCCCGACGAAACCCGCCGGGTATTTGATGCCGCCGCCCGCTCAGGGCTACCGGTCAAACTCCATGCCGATCAACTCAGCGATCTCGGCGGCGCCGGCCTGGTGGCTGAATACAGCGGCTTATCCGCCGATCATGTGGAATACACCTCGATAGAAAGTATTAAAGCCATGGCCGACAATGACACCGTCGCGACTTTATTACCCTATGCTTTTTACGCCCTGCAAGAAACCCAAAAACCACCGATTGC
>CAZLAW010000101.1:0-7946 GCA_964557625.1 uncultured Marinicella sp. | reverse complement strand
TGAACTTAGTTATGGCCAGAGCACCGAAGGGCCGGAGGATGATGTTATTTTATTGCTGATGGCCGTTATGGATGTGGATTTTGAAACACTCAACACCATGGCTGACCAACCGGTCAGCGTCGCCCGGCAACAACAGGCCCATGCATTGATTGAACAACGCATCCGGCAACAGCGACCGATGTGTTATGTGGTGGGTTTTGCCTTGTTTGCCGGTTTGAAGTTTACTGTGGATGAACGGGTGTTGATACCGCGTTCGCCTTTTGCCGAACTGATTGACCGGGGTTTTCAGCCGCATGTGGATATGGGCCGGGTTAATCGGGTGCTGGATTTATGCACCGGCAGCGGCTGTATGGGGTTGGCGGTGGCACACTATTATCCGCACTGCCAGGTAGATTTGGCAGACTTATCCGCAGATGCTTTGGCTGTGGCCGCACAAAACCAAGATGATTTAGAACTTAATGATCGGTGTCGATTAATTCAATCTGATTTATGGCAGCATATTCATGAGCATTATGATTTAATAATCAGCAACCCGCCGTATGTCAGTGACGATGAACACCGTGCATTACCAACAGAATTTAGTCATGAACCGACCATGGCCCTGGTCAGCCCCGGAGCGGGTTTGACGTTGCCGATAAAAATCCTGGCTGGGACGGCTGATTATTTAACTGACCAGGGGGTTTTGTTTCTTGAAGTGGGCTACAGTGATGATGCTTTACAGTCGGCTTTACCGGATGTACCCATTGAATGGCTTGAATTTGACTATGGCGGGCAAGGAATTTGTGTTTTTCAGCGCCGGGATTTGATAAAGTACCAGCCTTACTTTCAGGCCTTTATAAAAGCCCATGTCGCATAACACGTTTGGTAAAATCTTACGCTTTACATCCTTTGGCGAGTCCCACGGTACAACCATCGGCTGTGTGTTGGATGGTTTTCCGCCCGGGATGCCGATAACAGCCGACGAAATTAAATATGAGTTAAAACGACGTGCCACCGGTCGTTCAAAACACACGTCACAACGGCGTGAACAGGATGATGTTCAAATCGTTAGTGGTGTCTTTGACGGTAAAACAACCGGTCACCCGATTGCTTTACTTATCGAAAACACCGATGCCAAAAGTAAAGATTACAGCAACATCGCCACCCAAATCCGGCCGGGTCACGGTGATTACAGTTACTGGAAAAAATACGGCATTCGGGATTATCGCGGCGGTGGCCGTTCCTCGGCGCGGGAAACCACCATGCGCGTGGCGGCCGGTGCCCTGGCAAAAAAGTGGCTCAAAACCCAATATAATATTGAAATCACCGCCTGGCTTTCGCAAATTGGCGAGATACAACTGCAAGCGGGCGATTTATCCAAAATTGATGACAGCCCTTTCTTCACCGGAGAAATCGACCGGGTACCTGAATTAGAAGAATTTATGCACAATCTCCGTAAATCCGGCGATTCTGTGGGCGCCTGCATCAGCGCCAAAGCCGTGAATGTGCCGGCCGGTTGGGGTGAACCGGTGTACGGCAAACTGGATGCGGAACTGGCGTTGGCCATGATGAGTATTAACGCCACCAAAGGTGTGGACATCGGCGCCGGTTTTGATTCGGTGGCACAATCAGGCACTGTTCACCGTGATGAAATCATCGAGGGCAAATTTCAGAGTAACCACGCCGGTGGCATCTTAGCCGGTATTTCTACCGGCCAGGACATTACCCTGAAAGTGGCCTTTAAACCCACCTCTTCTTTACGAATACCGGCCCAAAGCATCAATGAACAAGGTGAACCGGTCACCGTAGTCACCAAAGGCCGGCATGACCCTTGCGTCGGCATCCGTGCTGCACCCATAGTTGAAGCCATGATGGCTTTGGTGCTGATGGATCACAGCCTGAGACACCACGCACAAATTAGCAGCAGTCAACAACCTTTTGAACCATAAGTTTATGAATAAAGAACTCAATATCGCCATTGTTGGGGCCACCGGAGCGGTGGGTCGGGTGATTCTTGAATTGCTTGAATCACGTCATTTCCCGGTCAATAAGCTGGCTTTGTTAGCCAGTGCCAACAGCGCCGGAGAAGTGATGACATTTCAGAAAAAATCAATCACCGTACAACCTTTGGATGGCTTTGACTTTAAAGGTTTTGATGTGGCTTTTTTTACCGCCGGCAGCGCTGTTTCAGCGAACTATGCATCGCGCGCGGTGAATAACAAATGTGTGGTGATTGATAACACGTCGTACTTTCGTAATGAGGAAGATGTGCCTTTGGTGGTGCCGGAAATCAATGGCGAAGAGTTAAACCGTTATCAAGATACCTATTTAATTGCCAACCCCAACTGTTCCACCATCCAGATGGTGCTGGCATTAGCACCGATTCATAAAACCGTTGTGATTGAGCGGATCAATGTTTCGACTTATCAGTCGGTATCCGGTGCCGGCCAAAAGGGCATCGATGAGCTGTCCGCGCAGACCCGTAACTTATTAAATTTTAAGCCTCTACAGCAGCAGGTGTTTTCAGGACAAATTGCCTTTAATGTGATTCCGCATATTGATGACTTTCAGGACAACGGTTACACCCGTGAAGAGATGAAGATGGTGTGGGAAACCCAAAAAATTCTGGACGATCGCAGTATTCAGGTGAACCCGACTTGTGTGCGGGTGCCGGTTTTTTACGGTCATGCCGAAGCGGTACATATCGAAACCCGCGAAAAAATCAGCGCTACTGAAGCGCGCCGTCTGATGGCAGCGGTGGATGGGATTGAAATCATGGACGATCCAAAAACATTGCGTTATCCGTCGCCGGCATTAACTGCCGCCGGCCGTGATGCGGTGTATGTGGGACGAATCCGTGAGGACATTTCCTATCCGCGCGGACTTAATATGTGGATTGTGGCAGATAATATCCGCAAAGGCGCGGCGTTGAACAGCGTACAAATTGCCGAAAAGTTGTTGCCCATGATGCAGTGATACACTGAATCATGGTCTGGCTAAGGCGTCAATGAGGCAGTATTAAAGTAAAAAATCCTGTCAATAAGAATAGCTTAGCGGTTATTTTTTAGTTAAATTCTTGCTATTTTATTGTAGAATTAGTTACTATCACTTTATAAGTCGTATAAAACAGCACACACACGGGTAAATTATGAAACACAAATTAATTATTTTGGCACTGGTTTTTAGTCTGGTTTTTGTGTCACAGAACACCTTTTCATTGGGCATGGGTAAGATTCAGGTGAATTCAGCACTGGATGAACCTTTGAATGCCTCCATTGATATTATTGCCAATAATGATGAGTCCATCGATCAGGTCTCAGTCAAATTGGCCAGTGCAGATGATTATAAAAAAGTGGGTTTGGATAAATCCTTTGTACCGGCACACATTATGGTGTCTGTGGATGAGGACAACCCATATCAAATTAATGTGCGCTCTAACGGCCCGGTTTCCGAACCCATCGTGTCATTATTACTGGATGTGAAATGGCCCAATGGTCGGATTTTACGTGAATTTACTTTGTTGTTAGATCCGCCGAGCTACCAAACCAGTACCCGGGGGTCAGTGACCATGCCGGTGACCGAACCGCCATCTTCGCCGCAAACCGACACCCTGGCTGATGTGCAGGACGATGCTGTCACAGCACCGACTGATGACATTCCACCGGTGAGTCAGGATTTGAATCAGGCGTATGAAGAAATGGATGAAACAGCGCCGGCGGCTGATAAAGAGGAGGCTGAATTCACCGTTGAAACACCCATGGATGAAAATATATCAGAGACCCTGTCGGTCATGCCCGGTGAAGTGTATGTGGAATCCGGCGACACCTTATGGCGTATCGCCAATCAAAATAAACCCACCGGTGTCACCACCCATCAGATGATGATGGCGATTTATGAGAAAAATCCGGGCGCCTTTTTAAATAATAATATCAATGAAATGATTAAAGGCAGCACCTTGCAAATGCCGGATGCGGATACAGCGGATGATCTGAGTTACCAGGAAGCCCTGGCTGCATTTGAATCTCACAACAATCGGTGGGCTGCTGAAAAAGACAACTACAGCAGTTTCCAAACTGCAACTGAAGCTGATGAAGAAACACCTGTGGCTGATACCATTGATTACGGTGTGCAATTATCCGGTGGCGAAGGTGATGATACCGACAGCCAACAAACAGAAGGCGACGTTGCTGACAGCGGTCTGGCCGGCCTCAGTGATGAAGAGGCCTTTAATGTCAGTAGTGAAAATGAAGAATTAAAATCACGCATTTCTGAGTTAGAAGATATTGTCAATGAACAACAATCAGCTTTGGAATTGCAAGACGATGATCTGGCTAACCTGGAGAACCAAATGGCTCAGGTGCCTGATGAAGAAGACAGTTTGTCAGAAAGTGATTTTGACGGCTTATCAGATACGGCAACAACAGATGATAATGTGGACATCGATGATGAAGAGCTTGCTGATGATGTATGGGACACCGCTATCGCGGACAGTGAAACTGAAGAATCTGCCCCGGACCAGGATGAAACGGATTTAGAATTGGCGGACATTGATGCCTCGTTAACTGATGATGAAACAGTGGTCGCGGATGAATCATTAACTGATGAAGTAACAACCGTGGAAGATGATACGGCTGAAGCACAACCCGTTGTGACCACCCCTGTAAGACCACAACCGGTTGGTGAGCCCTGGTACACTTCAGCAATTAATTGGATTCAGCACAATGTGCTGTGGGTCATTATTGGTTTGGTGGTATTATTTTTAATTATACTGTTACCTCGAATGTTTAACCGTGATGATGAAGAACCGGCCGAAGATAGCAGCTTTTTAGATGACATTAAATCGTCACGTAGCAAGCAGGGGCAGCCAGGGGTTGATGATAATGACGGTGAATTAGAAGAAGAGGATGAAACTGTATTGACAACCCCGATTGCCGTTGATGATGACTCGGATGATGATTTATTGCAGGATGAAGAAGTGGCTGATCATGGCTCAGATGGCGATGACATTGAGGATGATGAGGATGTTCTGGCTGAGCTGGACAGCTCGTTGGCATTTGATGACAGTGAGGACGATGCCGATGATGATTTTGAGTTTGATTTTGATGATGAAGATGACAGTGCTGAGCCTTCTGACGATTCCGTGGATGATTTAGATTATGAAACACCCACCAAAGAGTATGACCCGGCACCGTTTAGGGACGATGATATCGACGACGATGATTTTGATTTGTCTGATTTAGACGATGACATGGTCGATGAAGACTCTGATGTAGATTCAGATGTAGATTCAGATGTAGATTCAGATGTAGATTCAGATGAAGATTTAGATGAAGACTCAGAAGAAGATTCAGTGGATACATTGGCGGAAGATGATTTGTTTGGCGATGATCTCGATTTAGAGGCCGAATTAACTGAATTGGATGATGAGCTTGAGGCCACAGATTTAGACGAAGATGTGTCTGAAGACGAGGATAATGCGCAAGATGATGACGACTTTTCAGAGGATGATTTTATGGCTGATCTTGACGATCTCGATGGTGTTGATTTTGACGAAGCCGAAGAAGCCAATAAAGACACCCCGGAAGCATTGGATGAAGAGGATGATGGGTTTGAGGCCTCAATCAATTTAGATGAAGATGATTCAGGCGCCACTTTCGAAACAGATGAAGAAGAAGATATGGATGATGACATTGATTTAGGCCTGGATGATTTGATGGATGAAGGTGATGTGATTGAAACCAAGTTGGATCTGGCCAAAGCTTACATTGAAATGGGTGATACAGAAGGGGCCAAAAACCTGCTTGAAGAAGTGAAAGCAGAAGGCAATGCGGTGCAACAATCGCAAGCCGATAAATTATTGGATGAGATTTAAGACAATGCTTCGACGAATACCCGTTGCGGGTGTTCGTCGATAAATCAATCACCATGCGTATTGCTTGTGGCGTAGAGTATGACGGTGAGCCGTTTTTTGGCTTTCAGCGACAAAAACAAACACCCACTGTCCAACAAAGCCTGGAAGAAGCCATCAGTGAAGTGGCCAATCACCCGGTTACAATCGTCTGCTGTGGCCGCACCGACACCGGTGTCAGTGCTGATTTACAGGTTATTCACTTTGATACTGAAGCCAACAGAACCCCGCGACAATGGACACTGGGCATCAACAGCGCCTTGCACAAGGCCATCAGTGTGTTATGGGTTAAGCCGGTATCCGATGAATTTCATGCCCGGTTTTCCGCCACCGCCCGCCGTTATCAATACCGTATTTGTAACCGTTCGGTGCGTCCGGCCATTAACCGTCAGTATTTAACCTGGGTATTAAAACCCCTTGATGATGTATTGATGAACCAGGCCATACACTATTTGCTTGGTGAACATGATTTCAGTGCGTTCAGGTCCAGTCAATGCCAATCCAAGCAACCGGTGCGTCAGATTACACATGCCAAGGTTAAACGGGCGGGTGAACAGGTGGTGATTGATATCACCGCCAATGGTTTTTTGCACCATATGGTGCGAAACATCGCCGGTACTTTAATTCGCGTGGGCAAAGGCGAGCGACCCCCGCAATGGGTGCAACAAGTGTTACAATCAAAAGACCGCAAGCAAGCCGGGATAACCGCAGCACCCAATGGCTTACGTTTTGTGGGTGTGAACTATCCCAATCACTTTAATTTACCGACCTCAGTGGGCCATGAAAGTTAAATTTTGCGGTCTTCAAAAGCAACAGGATGTGGCCTTCGCAGCGTCACTGCAATGTGAAGCCGTGGGTTTTGTGATGGTCCCGGGAAGTCGGCGGGCGGTGGACATGGCATTGGCCCGTGAATTAACCGATTTTACACGCCAATTTGACCTCAATTCAGTTATTCTGGTGGCCAATGCCGACACCCGCACCGTTGATCAAATCATCAATCGGTGCCAGCCTGACTTTATCCAGTTTCATGGTCGCGAAACGGCGGCTTTTTGTCAGCAATTTGGAGTACCATACTGGAAAGCGGTGCCGATGTTGGCTGTGGATGACTGGCAACGCTATATTGAACCCTATCATTTAGCGCAACGCTTTGTTTTAGACACCTATGGTGGGAATAAAAGTGGCGGATCGGGACGTGCTTTTAACTGGTTTACATTCCCGGCAGAACTCAAAGCGCGTTTAATTCTGGCAGGCGGTTTGACGGTTAGCAATGTGGCGGAAGCCGTTTCAATCACAGACGCACAATTTATTGATGTCAGCAGTGGTATCGAACAAGTACCTGGCGTAAAATCGCAAACCTTGATGCAACAATTCATGCAAGCTGTAACCAACAATTAACCCTAATCATGACCCAAGAATTTGACAACTTACCTGATGAAACAGGACACTTTGGCCGTTTTGGCGGTAATTTTGCTTCGGAGACGCTCTTTCACTGTTTAGAAGAACTTAAAGCGGCTTATAAGAGACTCAAAACCGATGACGATTTTCAACAACAGTTTAAACAGGACCTGGCTGATTTTGTGGGTCGGCCTTCACCTTTGTATTATGCCGATCGGTTAACCAAACAACAACAAGGTGCCCATATATGGCTTAAACGGGAAGACCTTAACCACACTGGCGCACATAAAATTAACAACACCGTTGGGCAAATTTTGCTGGCTAAAGCCATGGGGAAAACCCGCATTATCGCCGAAACCGGCGCCGGTCAACACGGGGTGGCGACAGCCACGGTGGCGGCGCGGATGGGATTGGATTGTGTGGTTTATATGGGTGCGGTGGATATTGAGCGCCAGGCCATTAATGTATTTCGGATGAAATTATTGGGGGCTGAAGTGCGCTCGGTGGATTCAGGCTCAAAAACCCTTAAAGATGCCCTCAATGAGGCCATGCGGGATTGGGTTGCGCATGTGGATGACACCTTTTATATTATCGGCACGGTGGCCGGCCCGGCACCGTATCCTGAAATGGTGCGAGATTTTAATTCAGTGATTGGTCGGGAAGT
>CAZLAW010000100.1:0-7971 GCA_964557625.1 uncultured Marinicella sp. | reverse complement strand
GAGTAACCGGCTTCGAACCGGTTGGTCGGGAGTTCGAATCTCTCCGGGCGCGCCATACAAAAACCACCCACAACGGTGGTTTTGTACGTAATCCTCGCTTTAAATATCACGCTTAATGCTTTCTGTTTGTTTCTTAAAACAGATCAGCATTCACCATTTAATCTCATTTACCTGGGTCAGCAAATTCTGCTACTATGGCACCTTTATAAAATGGGTTCTAGTTATGGACCACAACTTCTGGCACCCCCGCTGGCAGAAAAATGACATTGGCTTTCATGAAGCCAAAGCCAATGATCTTTTGGTTAATCACCTTAATCAATTGTCATTAGCCCCCCCCACAGTCGAATTTTTCTGCCTTTATGCGGTAAAACCTTAGACATTGATTGGTTGCTGGTGCAAGGGTATCAAGTTGTGGGTATTGAACTCAATCAGTCTGCTGTGAATCAGCTGTTACCAAACTGAAAATCTGATGATTTTTAAAGGTGATCTATTTAAACTCACGCAGTCTGAATTAGGTGCTGTTGATGCCATAAAGGTGTGTTCTTGGGACTTCATTCACTTTTGTTCCCGACAAAAGTGGCCTATAGGACGTAGGTCCGTGGCGAGAGCAGGACGCGGAAGCCGCCAAAGCGGCCGCGGCGAACACTTCGTATAACTTCGCGCTCTTCGCCTCTGATTCGCTTCGCTCACCAACCGGCTCGGCGGGTCGTGCTGCTCAGCAGCACTCCTATGACCGGGCTGCTTTGGTTGCTTTACCCGATAATATGAGAACAAAATATACTCAGCATCTTCTCAGCTTATGTCCAAAAATCCCACAGCTTCTTGTGGTCTTTGAATATAATCAAAGTCAAATGGCTGGCCCGCCTTTTTCTGTGTCTGCCACAGATATACACCGTATGTACCAACACCATTACACCATCACACATTGTCAAACGCGTGTTGTCCCAGATGGTTTGAGAAATGTGCCGGCACAAGAATCGGCCTGGTTACTCAGCCCCCGTTGAATTCTGTCATGGTGTCATGTTCCCATAATTTTTCTCGTAATTAATTTTTAAGCCGAGATAATCGGTGTTTTTTTAATTATTTATGAGAGGAGTATTTATGAAAGTTATTTATTTAATTTTGGCCATGGTTTTAATGATGTCAGTGGCGCATAGTCAAGCGTTACGCGTGACGGGATATGAGGGTGAACTGGTTTTTGTAGATGTCAGTATTAATCCGATAACCGTTCGTGGTGCAACCTTGCGGGGGTGTCGTGAAAATTTTAATACGGCCCGAGCCGGCCGTGATTTGTACTACGGAATCCGAAGTGGTACCCAGGAATGCATCCCCATATTTGTGTATCGATCACCAACGGCGTCGTCATTCTCTTTAAGCCCCGCAGTGACCTTGGTGCCTCTATTACCCTGGCCGCCGGTTTGTTTAAGTTGTCCTGTTTTTGACGATGTGTCTTTGGTTAAAAAGTTGTACCCAAAACATGTGTCTGAAGTGATGAATATGGTTCAATCAAATGATATTGATCAATATAATCAGGAACTCAATGCTTTAAATGCCAGATACAGCCAACGACTCGAAAAGTTCGAGCAATCTATCATGGCCTTAGACGATTACCTGGAAGATAAACCTTAATCCTAAGACAATGAAAAGCCGGGCATAAAGTTCGGTTTTTCACTTTAAGCTATTATTTGAAATTGCTTCAGTGCTGATAAATCCGGATAAAACCAGAAAACCATCCTCTGTGTTCGTGGTTTGAAGCTAAATTGTGAATGATATACTGTATTTTATAAAAAACCTTGTGATAGAATCTTTGCGTTTCATGCACAGATAATAACAATAAAGCGTGAATATTGACTTCAGTTCTTAAAAGTTCTGATTATTTTTACCCCTTAAATTAGTCAATGACTAATTGAAATTATATTATTGAGGATTAACAATGAAACCTAAAAAATTACTATTGGCCGGTAGCATTGCACTGGCTTTAGCTGGTGTTAGTCATGCGGAGACTTCAGTTAAACTGAGTACGCAAACAAAAACCAATACCAGTCAAACACAAAACTCAGCTCAGCTTTATTACGTTAAATATGAAGCTGGAACAAAATCGCAACTTCAAACTGCGATTCAACAAGCGGCTTCTCGATCTCAATCCGTTAAAATTACCCACGAATTAGACCGCTTGAACACCCTGGTGGTCATGGCACCAAATGATGAGATCCGATTGTTAAGCAGCCAATCGAATGTAACTCTGGTTGAAGCGGTTCCTGAGCATCGATTGATGGCGCAGGTAACACCGTGGAATGTGGATCAATTTCAAGCCAGAGACATTTGGGATACAAACCGTGACGGTTTAGTGGATCTCGGCGCCGCTGATGGTAGAGGCTTTAAAGTTTGTATTATTGATAGTGGTTTCTACGCAGCCCATAATGATTTGAAAGATATTAATGTTACCGGAATATCCTATGTGCCTGGTGAAGCCTATACGGAGGATGGTGGTTCTCACGGTACCCATGTGGCTGGTACCATCAATGCCATGAGTAACAACGAAGGTGTGGTCGGTGTTTTGCCAGGTGCGGCTGATTTACATATTGTGAAAGTTTTTAATAACTCAGGGACTTGGGGGTCAACTTCAAGTTTGGCCGTAGCTGCTGAAGAATGTCGTGATGCCGGTGCCAATGTAATAAACATGAGTCTCGGGGGTGGTTATAGTTCATTTGAAGACGGGGTGTTTCAGGACTTATATGATAACCACAATATTATCAGCGTGGCAGCAGCCGGTAATGATGGCGACGCAACCAACAGTTATCCTGCCAATTATGATTCTGTGATAGCTGTGGGTGGTTTAAATTCTCAGGAAGGCATGTATAACAGCAGCCAACACCCACCCACCGGCTATGATCCCAATAACCCACCGGCCAATGTGGAGTGGGATGTGGTTGAATTAGCCGGTGGCGGTGAACAGGTCTTGAGTACCGTGTCGAATCTGAATGGTGGTGTGCCTATTTTCGAAGTCACCAATAATGGACAGACCTATTCAGGTGTTAAAATTGCCGAAACCGCCAATGGTGATGTCACTCAAACATTAGTGGAAGGTGGATTATGTGACACCGGGGATATTAATGCCAGTTGGACAGGCAGCGTGGTATTGTGTGAGCGTGGTAATATCAGTTTTGCCGATAAAATGAACAACGTGGCAGATAATGGCGGCCTGGCTGTGGTTTTATTTAATAATGAGCCGGGTGGATTAAACCCAACGTGTGGTGGTAACTGCACCAGTGGCGCCACCATCCCCAGTGTCAGTTTATTGCAAAGCGAAGGCCAGTATCTGCGTGCCAATGGATTAGGTTTATCCACCCGAGTTCAATCTGATGATGGTAGTAATTGCGTCGGGTGTGTTGGCGGTTATGATTACTTTAGTGGGACATCAATGGCGACTCCCGGTGTTTCCGGTGCTATTTCTTTAATTTGGGATGCTTGTGGGGGGGCGAATAATTTAACAAATAAAGAAATTCGTCAATTAGTCCGTGATTCTGCTAAAGATTTAACGGGAGTTTATGATCCAACCAATACGCCCTATGGCATCGGTTGGGACCCCTATACAGGTTGGGGTTTGCCACAAATTAATGATGCAGTTATATTGGGGCAAAGTCGTTTTGGAATAACTTGTGATCTGGATTTAATATTCAAATCAGGATTTGATTTGTAATTAAGTCCTTTTATTCAGCTCAAAAAAAACCCTCGCTTCGGTGAGGGTTTTTTTGTTTTGCCTGTATCAAGGTATGGAATAAACGTTGGTAAATAAGCTTAGAAAAACGGTCCATAACTAACCTGTTTTGATTTCAATGGTAAAAGTTTTGGCAATATTGTCGGTGATGCCGATATTTTTGGGCGGTTCAAATTGCCATTGCTGAATACTTTGCTGCGCTTGTTTGAGCATCATGGTGGGGACGTCCGGGGCGCCGGCGGCGACGCGAACGACCTGCCCGTTGGGATTAATGTAGATACGAACTTTAAGTTCGTTTTTGGTGGCGTAACGTGACGGGATATTAATCGGCTTGGATTTAATCAAATGCCAGTTGTACTGTTGATAAAGTGGGTTTTCATTACTGCCATCCGGGCTTCGCTGAGTTAAACGGCGGTGTCCGGCTCTTCTCACAGATTCGATTTCTGACTTTTGAATGTTTTCAGGCTGAATATTTAATTCCAGTTCAGGTTGTGTGGCTAAGTCAATTTCAATCGCCGGCGTCAGCGGTCGGTCGGTCTTTATGTCCGGTTGAGATTCCATTGTCGGTGTACTTCGCTCTGGTTCAAAACCGGGTTTTTGTGGTTGTGATGTGCTTGGTCTTTTGGGTAAACCTTGTGACCAACTGGGGCGTTTGGTTTGGGTTTGGGCAGATAGGCTTGTTGTAATAATAAGTAAAATAATAATATTAATGTATTTCATGGGTATTTTGGGTCAAAGGGTCCAACAAGTTGGATAGTGTAAGAGCCAAATATGAATAGTCAATGAATTTTGTGACAAAGCGCTCACTTTTAGCTGTTTTTTTGATTTCAGTAAAAATTTTTGGTTGTGCTGTATAAATTTAAGATACCGTGTAGAATTTACGGCACATTTATTTGAATTATGATGGTATGCTTCGTTGTTTGTTTTTCTTATTATGGGTCGGGGTGGTGATGGCAGATAATACAGTGCGTTATGAGTTTTCTGTTGCCAATAAGGCACAACATTTGGGTCGTGTTTCAATGCAATTGCCCGACACAGCAGATTATCAAGTTGAGCTCAAATTACCGGTGTGGCGCACAGGTCGTTATGAGGTGTTGGATTTAAGTAAAAATATTACCGGGTTTGCAGCGCAGGATAAACAAGGTCAGAAATTGGATTGGTATAAATCTGATAAAAACACCTGGGTAATTGAGAACCCAAATCGTGGTCAGGTACAGATTCGCTATTTGGTGTACGCCAACATGTTGTCTTATCGGGTGGCGCATATTGATGGTAGCCATGCTTTTCTGGATGCCAGTGGCGTGTTTATGTTTGTGCCGGAATTACGTCAAACACCTTTAACGGTGACTTTACGTGTGCCTGATCACTGGCGTTCAAGGTCAGGCATGGATTCACCGTCTGAGCATGTGTTTATGGCGGATAATTATGATCAACTGGTTGATTCGCCGATTGAATCGGGCCTCCATGAATTTCTGGCTTTTGAGAATAACGGCCGAGATTATGAAATTGTTATTTGGGGCGAAGGTAATTATGACATTACTGACATGAAAGCCAAAATTGAAAAAATTATTGAGGTGGCGGCTGATTTATGGGGTGATTTTCCTTTTCAGCGTTATGTTTTTATATATCATGTGGGCGAGGGTCTTCGCGGTGCCACGGAACATATGAATTCCACCATTATTCAAAGTGATCGGTTTCAATTTAAACCGTTGGAAGATTATTTCAAAGTATTGGCGACCACCGCTCATGAGTTTGTCCATACCTGGAACGTGAAGTCCTATCGTCCGGCCGGTATTGCGCCTTATGACTACAGTGCTGAAAATTATTCGGAATTATTTTGGATGGTGGAAGGCAGCACCAGCTATTATGACGATTTGTTTTTAATACGAGCGGGCATTTATCAGCCGAAAGATTATTTTAAACGGTTGGCCGAAAGTATTCACAATCATTTGAATAAACCGGGTCGTACAATTAGTTCGGTGGCGATGAGCAGCTTTGATACCTGGCTCAATAATGACCCCCATTTCAGTTTGAATAATCAGGTCAGTATTTATTTGGAGGGGGCGTTAAAAAGCTGGGCGCTGGACAGGGCCATTCGCCAAGTCACTGGTAATAAGTACAGTTACGACGATGTTCAAAAGCGGCTCTTTGAACATCACAGAAATCTTGATGTGGGTTACACCGAAACGGATGTTCAGGCTCTATTAGCAGACCTGACCGGTTCGCCCATGACAGCATTTTGGCAATCTTATGTAACAGGTACTCAAGCGTTGGATTTTGATGCTTTACTGGCTTTTTACGGTTTACAAAGGGTGATTGACGAAGACAGTAAGCACGCTGCCTGGCTGGGTATTGAGACACAGCAAAATGATGCCGGTGTGGGTATTCGGGCAGTACACCGTGACAGTCCGGCCTGGCAGGCGGGTTTGACCGGTGGTGATGTGTTATTGGCTGTTAACGGTTTAAGGGTCAAACATGACAATTGGTCCGACCACTTAGCGATGATGTCAGTAGGTGAGTCTTATACGTTCAGTTATTTTGCGGCAGATCAATTAAAGACCACCACCCTTATTCCGTCACAAAACCCCAATCCTGAATTTATCATTGCACCGGTGGAAAAACCCACACGTCAACAGCAAAAAGTCTTTAAAGCGTGGACCGGTCATGACTTGTCTGATGCGAAGTAAGTGCCGGTGAACCGTCCGACGATCATAGGTATTGCCGGTAATATCGGCGCCGGTAAGACTTCTTTGGCTGAGTTTTTACAGCGTAGCTATGCAATCACACCATTTTATGAGCCGAATGATGAAAATCCTTATTTAAAAGATTTTTATCGTGATATGAAACGCTGGGCGTTTCATTCTCAACTATATTTTTTAAGCACTAAATTTGCCATGCAACAACAGTTAGAACAGTGCAGCGGCGTGGTGCTTCAGGACCGGACTTTGTTTGAGGATGTGGAAATTTTTGCCACCGCATTACATCAGATGCGAAAAATCAACAAACGTGACTGGCAAACCTTTATGGGTTTATACCACAGTATTCAACAAGCGATACAACCGCCTGATTTAATGATATACCTGACTTGTTCAATCCGCACCGCCCGCAAACGGATTAAATTACGCGGGCGTACCATGGAGCAAGATATGCCATTGAACTATTTAAAACGATTGGCAGGTTTATATCGGGATTGGATGAATAAATATGATAAAAGTGAAGTGTTAACCATTGAAACTGACAAATTAGATTACGTGAATGATTTGATTGATCAATTACAGGTGATGGACGCCATTGAGCGTTTTATTCCACATGAATTAAAACGGCATTAAATCGAGGAGATAATGACATATATTTGGGTATATATAAAGGGCATGTTGATGGGATTGGCCGATGTGGTGCCGGGTGTTTCCGGTGGTACCATGGCTTTAATCACCGGTATTTATGAGCGCCTCATAAAGGCCATTGCCCGGGTGGATGGTGATTTTTTTGTTTATTTATTAAAGTTAAAAATTGTCCAAGCCTGGCGACATGTGGATGGCTGGTTTTTACTGGCAGTTTTGGCCGGGATTTTATCCTCGATTTTTCTTTTTGCGGGGATTATTAGTCACCTGATTACAACGCAACCGGTGCTGACCTGGTCATTTTTCCTGGGACTGATTGTGGCTGCTGCGGTGTTGTTAGTAACAGCTGAACATTCTAACAATTGGTTCCATTGGTTGTGGCTGGTGCTGGGTATTGTTCTGGGCTATGTGTTATCAACGCAGTCGTTATTTGGTTTGCCCGGTGGTTATTTGGGGATTTTTTTGGCCGGTATGATTGCTATTTGTGCCATGATTTTACCGGGCATATCCGGTTCCCTTTTATTGGTGTTATTGGGCAAATACGCCATTCTTTTGGCAGCGGCACATCAGCACGAATGGCTGACCCTAATGGTTTTTGCCGGTGGTGCTTTGTTGGGATTGTTACTGTTTTCAAAGCTGCTGAAATGGCTGCTGGCGCACTATCACAAGGCGATGATATATTTTCTATCCGGTTTAATGCTGGGTACGGTGTTTAAAGTCTGGCCGTGGAAATCAGTGGGTGGTGTGAATATGTGGCCATGGCAACACAATAACCCTGCGTATTTATTGAGTGGTTTAATGATCTTTACCGGTGTGATTGTGGTCACGGGTTTGTTTTATTGGGGGCGCCAAACCAAACGGGCATAAAAAACGCCGTTCATTCATTAAATCAACGGCGTTTTAATGGTATTA
>CAZLAW010000099.1:0-8066 GCA_964557625.1 uncultured Marinicella sp. | reverse complement strand
GGTTTTTTTGGGCTGTAAACCCAATGAGTTCCCACAAAAATACACCAACGGTCCCTGATCATTTTCCGGAATGTGAAACTGACTGCGATATACGGCCAACTGATCTTCCTGATCATATTGTGCGGCTTGTTTTTTGGCGTCTTTAAGTGTGTGCTTCATGTGTCTTTTTTCAGTCAAAATTTAATTATAAACGATGAGACAGATCGTCGCGAGTTTGTCTTTTGAACGCACAATGAATATGACATATTTAAAAACATGACTGACATCGCATTTTTAAATTTTGTATTAATATGTCAGGTTTCAACGCTTTATATCGTTATATAATCAATAGAACGTCTCATGTGAGGCTTATTTTTGGGAGAGGAACCATGAAAAAACTATTATTTATTCTGATATTAATCTCTGTTACGGGATTGGTACACGCGAAACCCGGCTTATCGGCTGAACAACAATTAGAACTTTTAAAAGAATTGAGGCTTGAAAATTATATCTCTGAACAAGATTTTCAATTCAAATCACGGCAACTAAAAAGCCGGATACCTTCACAAAGGCATCAAACAATGGGATCTGGAACATCCGAAATCAGCGGCCAGGTATTGAATGCAGCTGTGGGTATCGGTGGCGTTGGCGTCCGCTTACTTGACGCCAATGATAACGGTTCGGTGGATTTTCAAACAACGGATCCAAGCGGCCAGTATTCTTTTACAAACTTACCGGCCGGGGATTATTACATCGCAGTATATGATTACACGGATGATTATGTGGATGCCATTTGGTCAACCACCGGCACCCAGTTTTGTAACTACTGTGAAATCCCGCCACAGGCCGTTATTACTTTAGGAACCGGTGTAACATCTTCCGGTCATAATCTTAATTTAACCGTGGGCGCCACTTTAACCGGACAAATGGTCGAAACCGGTACCGGCAACCCGGTGGAAACCCTGAATGTAGAAATCACCAAACCCGGAGACCCTACTTTTCGTTGGTTCACACTGGCCACCTTCGATGGCCTGGGCAATTACACGGTTCGGGGCATTCCAAGCGGTACTTATCATGTGTATTTAACAGCGAATTATGATGTTAATCTGCATATTCCTGAAGTGTATAACAACATTCAATGCAATGTCTGTTCTTCACTGGCCTATGAAGGTATGGGTTCACCGGTTAATTTAAGCAACGGCTTTACCCAATCCGGAATTGATTTTACCCTCGATGTTGGTGCCAGCATTCAAGGAAAGGTGCTTGATAATGTTTCTTTAAACCCACTGCAGGACTATAGCCTGGTGATGATTTTTAATGAAACCAATTACCTGATGTCATCTCAACTTATTGAGGGTGTTCTGCAAGATCCTGGTACCACTGGCAGCTACACGATTGGCGGCTTATTACCGGGCACTTACTTTGCTCAGGGTGGTGATTGGGGCAAGGATTATTATATCCGTGAATTGTATGCCAATATGCACTGCCCCTGGTCCGGCTGTGACCGTGGCGCCGGCGGTACCCCGATTAATTTGGGTCCCGGAGAACAGCGACTTGGTGTGAATTTCCTGTTAGAGGAGGGTGGTAAAATCAGCGGCAATATCACCGATGCACTCAGCGGTTTACCCATTAATGATCCCAATCAATACCTTCAATTTTACGATGCGAGCGGCAATGTGGCCGGTGGTGCTTTCGTGGACCCGATCACCGGCGACTACACCGCAGCCAGAGCCATGCCCGCCGGTAGTTATGCGGTACGCACCGGCACCATGTTCCATGGTCAGTTTACACCCGGTTATGTGATGGAAAAATACAATTTGGCAGGAAATATAGATTGCCCGGGTATTACCTGTGATTTGACCACAGCCGATGTCCCGGTCAATGTGGGCGCGACAACTCCGAATATTGATTTTACCTTAGACACGGGTTTTGATTTTTCCGGCACCATTACAGACTTAAGCACCGCTTTACCGCTTGAGAATGTCCATGTACTGGTTTATGACAGCCTGGGTATATTTGCCCATTGGGCCACCACAGATGTAAACGGTGATTTCACCGTATCAGGTTTACCGGCAGGGACTTATTATGCCAAAACCAACAATGGTTCAAATCTGCCATTTATGGGATTGCGTCCGACCGCGGTGGGTACCTGGGTAGATATCCTGTATAACAATCTGAATTGTCCCGGTTCGGCATGTGATGTCACCACCGGCACGCCGATTGTGTTAGGGGGGAGTCCGGATGCCGGCTTCAAAGGCACTTCCCAGTATTTATTCGATTTACCCAATGGCGGTACCTTCTCAGGCCGATTGATTCACAGTGAAACCACTGCAGGTGTGGCCAATACCCGTGTCAATGTTTATAACAGCCTGGGTGAATTCTATGGTGGTTATGAGACCGACATCGACGGCAACTGGACCACATCCGGATTTCCTGCCGACACCTACTATATGGTCACCCAGGGCCGAGGCGGCATGGTTGATGTGAAATATGGGGGCGGTTACTGTTTTAACGGCCAGTGTGATCCATTAACGGCCACTCCCATTGTGTTGGGTGGCACCTATAATATTTCGGGACTGAATATGATTCTTAAGCCTGATTATATTTTCCGGTCCGGTATGGATTAATCGAACCATGTCAATTAAATAAAAAGCCGTCTTTTGAGGCGGCTTTTTTAGGGCTTGGCTTCTTGCTTTTCGGCTTCTTGTGCATCGGCTTCCTTTTGGACATCGGAAAACTCAATGTCTTCATCGATGCTATCCTGAAAAGCTTGAACCCAGGCGTTTTTAAGGATATTCAAAAAGGTCTGCCAGGCACCGGCTTCGACGTTATCCAAATCCCCCTCGAAAGGAATTTTGGTGGCGACTTTATCGGTGGATTGATTTTTGAAAATAAATTTAAACACACCGACCACGCCTTCCCATAACCTTCTGAAAAAACCGCCACCCTGATCAATGAGTTGGGCTTCGGTGAGAAGCGGTTTAAGATACCCTTTCAGATAAGCGTCCGCAACCGCCACTTCGCTGTATATATCCAGACGACCGGAGGCAAAATCCACATTGGCATAGTGTAAAGTTAAGCTGTTTAAGGCTGTCACATCTATGTTCTCGATGGATAAGCTCACATCCATATCGGGAATCTGCTTAATAATATTGACCCGGCCTTCGAGTTCGGCCTGACCCTGACCGATGGTGACGGCGCTGGCTTTAATGGGTGAGGGCAGGTTTTGTTCATCGCTTTTCACCAACTGTAAATTATCAGCCGTTAACTGCAGTTGGTCCATATAAATATCCAATGTTGGATCGGCATTCACTTTAACCAGGCCCAGGCGGCCGTTTTCAATCTTTAAATGGTTAATATCAATGGGTACCAAATCATCCAAAGCTTCCGTCCAGTCCTTGGTTTCAGGTTCTTCCTGATTGTCTTGAAGCTGATCTTCAAAAACATAAATGAGTTGCGGTTCGGAGAGCTCAATTTCGCTGACAATTTTGCCGTTAAACAAGGCACGCCATTGAATCGAAATATCGGCATATGGGATGCTTAAAAAGGGTACTTCTGTTTTGGCATCACGACGCCGTAAGGTCATACCTTCAACAACGTATGCACCACGAATTAAGGCAATATCAATGTCCTCCACCGAGCCCTGATAACCGGGTAAATCATTCAGGACTTGATTCACATGGTTTTTAACCGCTGTGGGCAAATACAGCCGAAATCCGATAAATACAACCAGCAAAAACAATACCAAGCCAAACCAGCCGACTTTGCGTTTTTTCCTTGGAGTACTGAACATATTGCGCCGCATAACGAAAATTATAGCAAGGCGCCGTTAACAAACCATTAACCTGCCATTTAAGTCAACCGTTTAGGCTAAGCCGTTTTCTTTATAAAGGATAAGGTAATAAAACCGGGTTGGCCGGAACGGCATTTAATTGCCAGGCGGCCACTTGTAAGTTCAAGGTATATAAACCATCTTTAACGGTATTAGGCACATAAATCAATTCGGTGATGGTTTTATGACTTTGATCACCATTTAACCATTGGCCGCACTGATCCACCTGCCAGAAAAGTCGATGATTAGACAATAAACCGTCATCATACATTTTATCAATACTCGGCATATCCACCAATAAATGCTCAATGCCGGTTTTTTCCACCAGCCAGCACATCGCTTCATGGGTAAAAAAAGGCGGTTCGTTATCCGCACCGTATTGACGGCTTTTTTTACCGTCGTCATTAGGCAAGGTTCTGATAATTAAGGCTTTTACACCTTGTAACGATTTACTTACACGCGACAGCATATCTTTACAGATCACATAATTATTGCGATTGATGGATGGCGTGTAACTTTCGTCACCTTGATAATGATTGATTGGATGAACCGTCAACACACAGGCTTTAACCAGTGGTGATTGTATCACCTGATAGGGTGCAAACTGCCGGTTTTTATCTGCAATAATATGCCCAATGGTTTCTGTATGGGTGCCGTTGCAATGTGGATTGAGTGTCACCTGCTCAACATTACAGGAACCACCCTGAGCCACATCACCGATAAAATTACCACTGCCCATCGGTTCTGCGGTGGCTTTTGGAGCACCAAAATGATTTGGCTGCGGACCATTAAACTGCAGCGGAATGGCCAGCGAAATGCCCTTGGTTGCGTCAGCCATAAAACTGCTCAGCGCGCAGGTTTAACCATTCTAAAGCGGTGCCGGCCAATAAACGTTGCTTCACCGCATCATCATAAGGCATCGAGTGAATCAATTGTCCCGGCTGCAATTCACCCAATGGAAACGGGTAATCGGTACCCAAGGCCAAACGCTCGGGTCCCATTAAATTCACCACGTAATCCAGCATGGCCGCATCATGTACCAGGGTATCTAAATAAATCCGGTCTAAATACTGTTCCGGCGAAACATCATTGTCCACCGCCACCAAATCCGGACGGACATCAAAGCCGTGTTTAATCCGTCCCAGTGTGGCCGGAAAAGAGCCGCCACCGTGGGCAAAGGCTATGCGTAAATTCGGCAGCCGTTCCAGCACGCCACCAAATATCAGCGAGCAAATGGCCCGTGAAGTTTCTGCCGGCATACCCACCAGCCAAGGCAGCCAATATTTACTCATATCCGCTTGTCCCATCATATCCCAGGGATGCACGAAAATGGCCGCACCCAATTCTTCGGCGGCGGCAAACACCTCGAATAATTCAGGCGCACTCAGGTTCCAGTCATTTATATGGGTCCCAATTTGTACCCCGGCCAAACCCAATTCCTTTACACAGCGGGTCAGTTCCTTCACCGCCAAATCCGGTGCCTGCATCGGCAAGGTCCCTAAACCCACAAACCGTTTGGGATTGGTGGCCACGGTGGCGGCCAAATCGTCATTTAACAATTGCGATAAATCATGGGTGTCTTTGGCTTTGGCCCAGTAAGAAAACATCACTGGCACGGTGGACAAGACCTGGACATGCACGCCATGTTCATCACACTCCTGTAAACGGGTATCGGGATCCCAGACATTGGGCTCAACATCCCTGAAATGGCGGCCATCTTTCATCATTTTCGCGCAACCGCAGCCATCATGCTCTAATTGCACAAAACCGCCATAGCCGTATCGTTTGGCTAAGTCAGGCCATTTTTTAGGTAAAATATGGGTGTGAATATCGATGGTGAGCATCATAATTCCAGTTGATTGGTGTCCGGCATCACGGTACCGCATTGATCACAGGTGCGCAGTTCTTCATCAGCAAAAAAGCGGTCAAACACCGGCAAAAAATCCTTTTCAATGCTGCGTAAATGAAAGTATTCTTCATAGAGTTTGTGGTTACAGTGTTCGCAATACCATAATAAACCGTCTTGTTCATCGGCCAGTCGTTTACGCTCCACCACCAAACCGATGGAATCGGCATACCGCACCGGCGAATGGGGCATTTTCGGTGGCAGCAAAAAAATCTCACCGGCCTTAATCGGGTAATCCACCACCTGACCGTTTTGTTGGGTTTTCAGGCACATCTCACCTTCCAGCTGGTAGAAAAACTCAGGGCCTTCATCATAATGGTAATCCCGCCGACCATTCGGCCCGCCAACCACCATAATGATAAAATCATCCTGTTCATAGACCTGTTTATTACACACCGGTGGTTTGAGCTGATCGCGGTGTTCGTCTATCCAGGCTTTAAAGTTAAACGGTGGGACGGGTTTTAACATGGTTCTATCCTCGTGGTTTATAGGCCAAGCACTTCAATTCAACCGCAATCGGGGTCGGCAATTTGTTCACTTCCACCGTGGTTCGACAGGGCTTATTATCGGTGAAGTATTCGGCATAGATACGGTTAAAGGTTTTAAAATCATCATCCATATTGGTCAGAAACACCGTAATATCCACCAGGTCTTGCCATTTTGCACCGGCGGATTCCAACACGGCTTTTAAATTGGCAAACATCTGGCGGGTTTGGGTTTCTATGCAATAATCTACAATCTCACCCCCATCATTCAGGGTCACGCCGGGGATGTTTTTTTGTCCGGCAGCGCGCGGGCCCATACCGGATAATAACAGAAAATCACCCACTTGACGGGCATGTGGGTAGGGACCGACCGGTTTGGGGGCTGAATCAGCCATGACTTCTTGCATATTTTGCACCTCTTTGCACATTGTTTCTGGACTTGTGGTTCTTTGCAGGACACAATAAATATATTTTATCGGCCTGCACCCTAACACCATTGTAAAAGATAGCCCGATAAAAAGCCAAAACAAGCCATCAACCACACTGAGAAAAAGAGGTTCTTAACCATGAAACGTGTAGCTAAATATTTCGGCATTTTTCTGCTCACCCTGCTGTTACTGGCGGGCTTATTTTTTATTCATGTCTGGTATTTCAAGCCCTATAACATCAACCTGTTCTTTGGCAAAACAGCCCTTAAATTTGTTCTCGAAAGCCCCGAAACCCTGTCCTCGCTGAGGATATTAGAACCCCTCGGTATCGATGGTCACAATGCAAAACTGGATGATGCCAGCATTGAAGCCGGTGATCAGATGATGGCGGATATGCAGGAAGCCTACGCCACCTTATTGTCTTATGAAGATGAAGACCTGGACCCGGCGGATAAAATGTCCAAAGATGTGCTGGCTTCTTTACTGGGTGTGGTGATTGAAAACCAACGCTTTCGGTTTCACAATTATCCGGTGAATCAGTTATTCGGCGTGCAAAGTAATTTCCCCTCTTTTATGGAAAGCACCCATCAGATTGAAGACAAAGGCGATGCCGAAGACTATATTTCCCGCCTCAAAGCCGTTGAGATAAAGTTCGCGCAAGTTCTCGAAGGACTGGAATATCGCGAACAGCTGGGGATTTTACCGCCCCAGTTTGTGGTCACCAAAGTGGTGGAAGAAATGCAAAATTTCGTCAACACACCGCCCGAGGATGGGATTTTAATGGCCAGCTTACTGAATAAAATGGATCAGGCCAAGCTGGATGAATCGGTGCAGCAGGAACTGGCACAAGAAGCGAAACACGTCATCGAAACATCGGTCTATCCGGCCTATCAAACACTGATTGATTACTTTGTTCAACTGGATAAAAAAGTGAATGACAATAACGGTGTCTGGAATTTACCCGATGGCGATGACTTTTATCAATCGGCTTTAAAACTGTTCACCACCACCAACGCCACCCCCGATGAAATCCATCAATACGGCTTGGCCGAAGTCGACCGAATTCAGGCAGAAATTCTTGATATACTCGAACAAGAAGGCTGGGATACCTCGCAAGGCTTTTCCGCCAGCATTGAAAACCTGGCCAATTCAGAACAGTTTTATTATTCCGATTCGAAAGAAGGCCGGATGCAAATTCTGGCCGATTACGAAACCATCTTAGATGATATCCAGCCTGAATTACCGGCATTTTTCCATGATCTGCCAGATGCCGATATGGAAGTTCAGCGCATCCCTGAATTTAAAGAAAAAACCTCACCTGGCGCCTATTACCAGCGACCGGCCTTTGACGGCTCACGACCCGGTGTGTTTTATGCCAATCTTCACGACATCAAAGCCACGCCGAAATATGGCATGATGACACTGGCATATCATGA
>CAZLAW010000098.1:0-8176 GCA_964557625.1 uncultured Marinicella sp. | reverse complement strand
GACACTGGCTATTTATAACGATATTTTAAGAACATTATCATAAAAAAATTTAACCTATGAAAAAAATAATTTTACTTTTATTATGGCTGGTAACAACTGGTGTATCGGCTTTCGAACCGTTTGTGGTTGAAGATATTCGCATAATCGGTGCAGATCGAATTTCTCAGGGAACTATCTTTTCATATCTCCCCATGGAGCGCGGCGATGAAATTGATGCCCAAATGGTGAGAAATGGTATCCAGGGATTATTTTCTACCGGTTATTTTAGTGACATTAAAATGTCAAAAGACGGTCAGGTATTGATTGTCACGGTTGAAGAACGCCCGGCCATTGCCACCATCAGTATTAGTGGTAATAAAAGTATTAAAACCGAAGAATTATTGGCTGGTTTAGAAAACATCGGGCTGGCTGAAGGTGAAGTTTTTAACGAGTTAGAATTGGAGCGGGTTAAAAATGAGCTGATTCAGCAATTTTTTTCTCGCGGCAAATACAATGTTAAAGTTGATACAAAATATAAAAATTTAGATCGTAATCGTGTGTTGATCACAATTGTCATTGATGAAGGCAAATCAGCCAAAATTAAACACATTAAAATTGTGGGTAACACCGTGTTCAGTGACGAAGAATTAATTGATAACTTTGAATCTGATACCAGTAACTGGTTGTCCTGGTATTCCCAGGATGATCAATATTCCAAAGAAAAGCTCAATGGTGATTTGGAGAAACTAAAGTCTTACTATATGGACCGTGGTTACGTCAATACGGACATAGAATCCGTGCAGGTCACCATCAGTCCCAATAAAAAAGATATTTACATCACCATTAATATCCAGGAAGGTGATCAGTATAAATTTGGTGAACAAAAACTCACCGGTGAACTTGTTTATGATAAGGAAGTCATGCAGAATTATGTGTTCACTAAGGAAGGCAGTACCTTTGCCCAAAACCTGATTGAAATCACCGTTAATAATTTTAAGGGAGTTCTGTCTAATCGTGGTTATGCTTTTGCTGAAATTGATCCGGTGACGCAAATTAACGAAGATGATAAAACAGTGGATATTACTTATTACGTCAAACCGGGCAAACGTGTTTACGTCCGGCGCATTAACTTTATCGGTAACACCAAAACCAAGGATGAAGTTCTGCGTCGCGAAATGCGACAGTTTGAAGGCGCCTGGTTCTCCCAGGCGCTGGTGGATCGCTCAAAATTACGGTTACAACAAAAACCCTATGTTGAAGAAATTGAAATTGAAACGCCCCGGGTACCCGGCAGCGAAGACCAGGTTGATGTCAATGTTAAAATTAAAGAACGTAATTCAGGTCAGTTTCAGTTTGGATTGGGTTATTCACAGGTCAGCGGCTTGAATCTCTCGGGCAGTGTGTCATTGGCCAACTTCTTGGGCAGTGGTAATTCGGTGTCTGTGGCCATTAATACCAGCGATTATTACAATCGAATAAATTTCTACTATGAAAATCCCTATTTTACCGATGATGGCATTTCTCTGGGTTATAGTCTCAATTTTACCGACATAGATCAGGGGGAAGCCAATATTGCCCAGTATAATTCGTCCAATGGCAGTTTGGGTGTTAATATGTCTTTCCCTTTAACAGAATATGATCGACTTTATACTTCTTTTGCTTATGAGCGGGTGTCATTACGGGCGACGCAAGGACGTACAGCGGATGCCATCGTCGATGAATTATTGGATTTAGGTGGATATGCCTATTATTGTTTACCCAGCGACCGACCTGAGGATGATGCAGATTTACTGCCGTTAACGGAACAGTGTTTTGCTGATGGTATAATTCCACCGGCAACCGGTGAAGAGGGTGAAACCATTTTAAGCCCTTATCAATACCGGAGAGCGTTCACCTTATATAAAACCACGGCACGATGGGCGCGTGACAGCCGTAACCGCTTTTTTAATCCAACACGTGGTGCCTATCATTCTGTTGGTTTTGAGGCCAGTTTACCCAGCAGTACCGCTGAATTTTATAAAATTAATATTAAAGAAAATATCTTATTTCCTTTAACCAAAAATCACACGATGTCACTACGGGGCGAGATTGGTTACGGTGAAGGATATGGCGATACCAGTAGTTTGCCCTTTTTTGAACATTTCTTTGCCGGTGGGGTTAATTCGGTACGTGGCTATGATGATAATACCTTGGGACCAAAGTCATTGGTCGGTGAAATTCCGGGAACTTATGATCACTTACCGCTGACTTCACGACCCGGTGATCCGGTGGGTGGTCAGTTTAAAGTTATTGGTTCAGCGGAAGTGGTGTTTCCAACACCCTTTGCCAAGGATTCCAATACGGCCCGGTTAGCCTGGTTCTTTGATGCCGGTAACGTCTTTGACAGTTATGATGATTTTGAAGCCAGAGAATTGCGAATGTCCACCGGCTTTGCGTTAAAATGGCAGGCACCGGTTGGACCGATTGTCATCAGTTATGCCTACCCGTTTAACTCCGATAAATATGATCGCAAAGAACGCTTACAATTTACCTTTGGTAATACTTTCTAAATCATGAAACAGGTCAGTTTACAATGTATTCTAATTTTTTTCCTGATGACCGTGGTTCCTGTAGGTGTACGTGCCGCTGATAAAATCGGTTACGTGGATATGAATATATTGATTAATAACTCACCCCAAATTCTCGATGCCAATCAGTCACTGACCCGTGAATTTGAAGCGCAAAATAATGAAATATCTCAACAAGAAGCTGATTTACAGGTGTTAGAAGACAGCATTCGGCAAGAGGGTAACTTTATGACACCCGATGAGCTGGCCAAACTGCAAGAACGCGCACGTATCTTAGAACGACAAGTGCGACGTGCCAAAGAGGATTTAAAAGACGCCATCACCATTCGTAATTCACAGTTAGTAGATGAAGTACAAAACGAAATAAAAAGGGTGGTGGCAGAGTATGCCAAAGCCAACGGTTATGACGTAATTTTAATCAATGCCATTTTGTATGCCAACGAACGTATTGATATTACCGATGAAATCCTGGCGCAATTGCGACAAGAGTATAATAACAATACCAACCCTTAGGTAATGACATGACCACTTTGTCCCAATTAGCAGCTCGGTTTGATTTGGCATATGAGGGCGATGGTGATGTTGAATTAAATAAAGTCGCTACCTTGTCAGGTGCCCAAAGCGGCGATATTAGTTTTTTAAGTAACAAAGCCTATCTGAACGATTTAAAACATACGCAAGCCTCGGCCGTTATTTTACCGGCGGAACTGGCAGACGTGTTCAGCGGCAATAAACTAATCAGTGACCAGCCATATGTCACCTTTGCCCTTGTTGCCGATTTTTTTGCGCCCAAAGTAACGCAGGCAACGGGTATTCATCCCAAATCAGACATTGATGCCACTGCCGTGTTGGCTGATGATGTGACCATTGGTGCTTATACCGTTATCAGTGCCGATGTTGTCATTGCAGCCGGTGTTCATATTCAAGATCATGTCACCATTGGACCGGGCTGTCATATTGGTGCAGATTGTGTCATTAAATCAGGGGTTGTGATTGAACATCAATGTCAACTGGGACAACGTGTCACGCTTCATCCCGGTGCAGTGATTGGTGCCGATGGCTTTGGACTGGCCCGTGATCATGACCGCTGGCTAAAAATACCCCAAACAGGACGGGTTGTTATTGGCGATGATTGTAGTATTGGTGCGAACACCACCATCGACCGCGGTGCCATTGAAGACACTGTGTTGGCCGAGGATGTGCACTTGGATAATCAAATACAAATCGGTCATAATGTCCGCATCGGTGCCCATACCGTGATTGCCGGTTGTGCTGCGGTGGCAGGTTCAGCACAAATTGGTGCCAATTGCTTAATTGGTGGTGGTGCCGGTGTCGTGGGTCATATCAAAGTTTGTGACGGCGTTACGATACAAGCCATGGCCCTGGTGACCAAAAGCATACATAAGCCCGGTGTTTATGGTTCTGTGGCGCCTTTACAGGAAAATGCCCAATGGCGTAAAACAGCGGTCAGAATTAAACAATTGGATGATCTGGCCAAACGGCTTACAAAATTAGAGAGAAAAACGAATGACTGAACAACAGACAACCCCGAACACCGTAACGATCGAACAGATTATGGAACTCATACCGCATCGCTATCCTTTTTTATTGGTCGATCGGGTTTTGGATTATAAAGCCGGTGAATGGATTAAAGCCATTAAAAACGTCAGTTTGAACGAACCCCAGTTTACCGGTCATTTTCCGGGACATCCGGTGATGCCGGGTGTTATGGTGATTGAAGCCATGGCCCAGGCCTCCGGTGTGTTAACGCAATTAAGCCGTTCGGGACGTTGTGATGATGCCTTGTTTTATCTGGTCAAAGTGGATAATGCAAAATTTAGCCGCGTGGTGGTACCCGGCGATCAATTGCTGTTTGAATGTCATATTAAGAAAGTCATCAAAAACATGACTTTATACCAATGCAAAGCGATGGTTGATGGTCAACAAGTGGCCAAAGCTGATTTACTGTGCGCTGAGAAATCAAAATGATTCACCCAACTGCCCTTATTGATGACAGTGCCGAGATTGCCGATGACGTTATTATCGGTCCATATTGTGTGATTGGTGCCGATGTTAAAATTGGCCAGGGTTGTGAACTGAAATCGCATGTGGTGATAGGCCCGCACACTGTGTTGGGTGAGAATAATGTGGTGTATCCTTTTGCCTGTCTGGGTGAAGCACCTCAGGATAAAAAATTTAAGGATGAAAAAACACGTTTACGGATCGGTCGTGATAATACCATCCGTGAATATGTCACCATGAATCGCGGTACTATAGATGACCGTCAGGTGACCGAAGTGGGTGATGATAACTGGATTATGGCCTATGTTCATATTGCCCATGATTGTGTCGTTGGCAATCACACCATTATGGCCAACGGCACCACATTAGCCGGCCATGTACACATTGGTGATTATGTGATTTTAGGTGGTTTTACCAAAATCCATCAATTTTGTCGGGTTGGTGCCCATGCCTTTACGGCCATGGATACGGCTTTTCAGAAAGACGTGCCTCCCTTTGTCATGGCCCACGGTAGTCCGGCCAAACCGCGCGCCATTAATTTTGAGGGTTTAAAACGGCGTGGCTTTCATAAAGATCGCATTGCGCTGATTAAAAAAGCCTATAAATACCTGTATCAATCTGATTTGGCATTGAAAGATGCCCTGACCGTCCTGAATGAAATGGCGCCTGAGTCAGAAGATATACAATCAATGGTCGATTTTATCCGGGCTTCTCAGCGCAGTATTATTCGCTGATGACGCAAACAACGCAAACAATCGCAGTGGTGGCCGGAGAAGCTTCCGGAGAATTACTGGCTGTTGATTTAATCTCACAGCTTAAAAAATTGCGACCCGATGTGCATATCATGTTGGTCGGGGGACAACGTTGTCAAAATTTAGACGTTGAACTATTGGCTGATAATGCCATTTTCCAGGTCATGGGTCTGGTTGAAATTTTGTCGGATTTACCGACCTTATTAAAAACCAAAAATCAATTAGTCAAAACATTATTGCGTAAAAAGCCGGATTTATATATTGGTATTGATGCACCGGAATTAAATTTCGCCATCGCAAAAAAGCTCCACGCACAAGGCATTGCCACAGTCCATTATGTGAGTCCATCGGTGTGGGCCTGGAGGCCGAAGCGGGTTCATAAAATGTCACGATTTATTGATTATTTACTGACCTTGTTCCCCTTTGAGCCGGCACTGTATGCTGAGACTTCCATAAAAACCTTTTTTGTGGGTCATCCTCTGGCACAGCAAATACCCCTTGAAGTTAATAAAAGTGAGGCAAAGAAAGCAATCGGTTTGAACCCCGAGGGTTTTACACTGGCATTAATGCCCGGTAGCCGCAGCCGGGAAATTGAGACACTCATGCCCTTTTTTGCCGCGGCAGCGAAGCAACTGGCACAACCTGACTGGCAGATTGTGTGCAGTTCCGTGAGTCCTGAAAAACAACAACAAGCAGATCATATCGCGCAACAATTTGGACTTGGTATTCATTGGTTAACAGATAGCCAGGCGGCCTTGAAAGCCGCTGATTTTGCCTTAGTGGGCTCGGGAACCGTGGCGCTGGAAACCATGTTATGTAAAACACCCATGGTGGTGGCTTACAAAATAGCGGCATTGAGTTATCATATTGTGCGTTTATTTAAGTTAATGCAATTACCTTATTATTCATTGCCCAATGTCTTGTTTGGTGGGTTTTTGGTGCCGGAAGTTATGCAAAACGATTTATCCGTGGAACAATTGGTGTTAACAAGCCAGCAAAGTATGCAACATCAGCATCGGCAATCGGTGGCTTCTGAATTTACTCGCTTACATCGCCAATTGCTACCCCCCGATAAACGACAATCCGGGCACGTAATCACACAGATTTTGGAGCAGTTATGATAGCCGGAGTGGATGAGGCGGGCAGGGGGCCGTTAGCCGGTCCGGTGACGGTCGCGGCAGTGATTTTAAAAACCGTACCGGCGGGTTTAAATGACTCCAAAAAACTGAGCGCCAAAAAGCGCAATGATTTGCTTGTTGAGATTACATCATCCGCCGTGGCCTGGTCCGTATTGCATGTGTCACCTGAGGCTATTGATCATTTGAATATTTTGCAAGCCACGTTATGGGGTATGCAACAAGTTGTACAACAATTAAGCCCGCAACCACATGCGGTTTTGGTGGATGGTAATCAAGTGCCTAAGCTGACTTTACCCTGCCGTGCCATTGTCGGTGGTGACGGTTTGGAGGCGTGTATTTCTGCCGCCTCTATCCTGGCTAAGTGCCATCGAGATCGGCTTATGGAAGAAGCCCATCAGCAGTATCCACACTATGGTTTTAATCAACACAAAGGCTACCCCACCAAAGCTCATATGGCAGCGTTACACCAATGGGGGCCTTGTGCTATTCATCGCCGTAGTTTTGCACCGGTGCGCGCAGCTGAACAACAGGGGCTGTTTCAATGACTGTCACAGATTTTGTTCATCTCAATGTGCACAGTGAATATGCCATAATCGATTCAACCATTCGCATACCGCAGTTGGTTGATACAGTTCGCGATATGGGTATGTCGGCCGTGGCATTAACAGATACCAATAACTTATTTGCGGCTCTTAAGTTTTATCAGGCAGCCAAATCAGCCGGTATTAAAGCCATTATCGGTGCCGATATCACCGTGCTTGATCCGACCCTGGAGATGGGTGTTTTTGAAGTCTGTTTACTGTGTCAGAACCGCACCGGTTATTTGAACTTAAGCCGCATCATTTCCCAGGCACAACGTCAAAGTGATGAGCGTGGTCAGGTGTATGTAGAAAAAACATTTTTACAGGCCCATAACGAGGGATTAATAGTATTGGCCGATTCCATGGTCAGTGATTTTGGTCGCTTGATTCAACAACGACAATTGGAGACGGCCTTAGCGGTCATGCTGGATTGGCAAGCGGTTTTTGGTGATCGTTTTTATGTGGCTTTGGCCACCATTGGCCGCGAAAATGAACAAGCTTGTCATGATGCGGCTCTGTATATGGCTGCCCACCAAAATATTCCACTGGTGGCCACCGGTCGCTGTCGATTTTTAAAGTCAGAAGATTTTGAAGCGCACGAAGCACGGGTGTGTATTAACAGTGGTCATATGGTCGCAGACCGAAACCGACCCCACGACTATACTGAGCAACAATATTTAAAATCACCACAACAAATGGCGCAATTATTTGCCGATTATCCCAGTTTGTTGCGAAATTCATATTTTATTGCACAACGCTGTAATTTTGATTTTGATGGTAAAGATTATTACTTGCCCGATTTTCCCATCCCGGACGGTGAAACCATTGACAGTTATTTTGCCGGTTTATGTCGTTCGCAATTGGATGAGTTCTTACAGTCTGATTTGCGTGATCCTGATTACACGGACACAGATTACAAAGATCGGCTTGAGTTAGAAATTAAAGTCATTTTAGACATGGGTTTCCCGGGGTATTTTCTGATTGTTTCGGACTTTATTCGTTGGTCGAAAAAAAATCGCATTCCGGTCGGTCCGGGGCGCGGTTCCGGGGCCGGTTCGCTGGTGGCCTATATGCTTAAGATTACCGCTTTGGATCCGTTAACCTATGAACTACTGTTCGAACGGTTTTTAAATCCC
>CAZLAW010000097.1:0-8193 GCA_964557625.1 uncultured Marinicella sp. | reverse complement strand
AGCTAAAATGGCTGTTTTAAAAGACCGTTCTACTTATTTTTTTGTGAAAAATCTTAAAATCATAACCACCGGTGGCACCATTGATAAACTCTATTTTGATGATTTAAGTGATTATCAAATCGGTCAGCCCATTATTGGTGAGCTCTTACAAAACTATCATGTGGGTTTTGATTTTGAAGTGGTGCCGTTAATGAAAAAGGACTCTATTTACCTCAATGACGAAGACCGTGCATTAATTAAACAGGTCATTGAAAAGTCCGATGAAGCACATATTTTAATTACCCATGGCACTGACACGATGGTAGAAACAGCACGTTATCTATCGGATATTGTCGGCAAGACCATAGTCCTGACCGGTGCCTTAACACCGGCCAGATTTAATGCCACCGATGCCATTTTTAATATCGGTTGTGCGGTGGCCGCTGTGCAAGCACAGCCCCAGGGTGCCTGGGTGGTCATGAACGGTCAGATTTGGGATCCCCACAAGGTGGTTAAAAACAGATCCGCCAATCGTTTTGAGGCAATCAATCATGGCTGAAGTTTACCAGGTTCATCCGGACAATCCGCAACCACGCTCTATAAAAATGGCCATCGATTCAATCAGAGAAGGTGGTTTAATTGTCTATCCCACCGATTCAGGCTATGCCATCGGCTGGAGTCTGGATAATCATCAGGCGTTAAAGAAAGTGGCATTAATTAAAGCGGTCGAAGAACACCAAAATTACACCATGATGTGTGACAACATCTCGCAGATGACTGATTATGTGTTGGTTGATAATGTCGCCTTTCGCTTAATCAAGCAACATACACCGGGACCTTATACTTTTATTTTACCGGCCACCCGTCGGGTGCCGAAAAAAATGCAGCATCAAAAACGTCGCACCATTGGTGTTCGCATATCCAATCATAATGTGGTGCAGGCCTTGTTGGCGGAATTGGGTGAACCCATGATGACATCCTCCCTGGAATTTCCCGATGTCGACATGTATGCCCTGGACATTGATGATGTCGTCGATAAAATCGGTAATCAGGTGGATGTTATTATTGACGTGGGTTATTGTGCCCAGGAGCCATCAACGGTGGTGGACTTAAGTGAAGGTGAGGTCAAGGTACTGAGAAAAGGTGCCGGAGAAATTGATTTTGTCTGAGCACACCCCGCCTGAAACTGTGACCCAATCTGAAATGCCTTTTGCTCTGGTAGAGGGTCGGCCTTTTACCCAAATGCCGACGGATTTATACATTCCGCCGGATGCCCTTGAGGTGATTTTAGAGGCTTTTGAAGGGCCGTTGGATTTGCTGTTGTACTTGATTAAACGTCAGAATTTGGATATTTTGAATATCCCCATTTTTTCCATCACCCGGCAATATGTGCAATATATTGAACTCATGCACCAACTTAATTTCGAACTGGCGGCCGAATATCTGGTAATGGCCGCCATGTTGGCAGAAATTAAATCCCGCATGTTATTGCCAAGACCCGTTATTGAGGAAGAAGACGAAGCCGATCCACGCGCCGAGCTAATTCGTCGTCTGCAGGAATATGAGCGTTTTAAACAAGCGGCTGAAGACATCGACAGCTTACCGCGACAAGAAAGGGATTTTTGGCCGGTCAGTATCCACAGTGAATCAGGCATTGCCGAAGAGCAGATTGAGGCTGTTGATATTCGTGAGCTGGTGGTGGCTTTGCAGGCCGTGATGGCGCGCGCCGAATTAAAAACCTCCCATGCGGTCAGCCGTGAGGTATTAAGTGTTAAAGACCGTATGGCCAGTGTCATGCGGCTGTTACAGCGGGGTAAAACAACACGGTTTGATGAATTGTTCACCCCTGAAGAAGGCAAGCAAGGTGCGTTGGTGAGTTTTCTGGCCATTTTGGAGTTATTAAAAGCCCATGCTTTGGAGCTGGTACAAAATCAGGCCTTTGGTCCTATTTATCTGAATTTAGCGACGGAGTGACGATGGATAAAAAGCAGATTAAAAATATTGTGGAAGCAGCCTTGATGAGTTTTGAAGAACCCTTGAGTGTGCATCACTTAAAACAATTATTTGAAGAACAAGCGATCAGCGGTACAGACATCAATCGGGCACTGGAAGAACTCAGCGAGGATTATGCCGATCGTGGTATAGAGCTGCAACAATTGAATAAGGGTTTTCGCCTACAAACGCGACCACAGATGCAAGTTTGGCTGGATAACCTACGCCAGAAAAAACCGCGTAAACTGTCGCGGGCCCTGTTAGAAACCCTGGCGTTGGTGGCGTATCGACAACCGATTACCCGCGGTGAGATCGAGGATGTTCGCGGGGTCGCGGTGTCCAGTAAAATTATTCATTACTTAATGGATAAAGAATGGATTGAAGAGGTCGGATTTCGAGATGCCCCGGGTAAACCCGCTTTACTTGGTACCACCGATACTTTTTTAAATTATTTTAACCTAAAGTCATTGCAGGAACTGCCTACCCTGGCTGACATCAAAGACTTTGAATCCTTTGAGCAATCATTGGATTTTAAAACCCAATAGTATGCAATAGTATGGAACAAGAAACGGATAAACAAGAACGTATTCAAAAGACCCTGGCCCGAGCCGGACTCGGTTCACGACGTCAAATCGAACAGGCCATTAAACTGGGTCAGGTCATGATCAATAACAAGCCGGTTACACTGGGTCAGAAACTCACAGCCGGTGACCGTATTGTCTGGAAAAATCGAATTTGGTTGGTGGAAGAGACCCAGGTCAAACCACGGGTGTTGATGTATCATAAACCCGAAGGCTTGGTGACCAGTCGACAGGATGAGCTGGGCCGACCTACCGTGTTTGACAGGTTGCCCAAAATAAAAGGTCAAAAGTGGCTTAATATCGGCCGCTTGGATATTAACACCACCGGGTTGTTGCTGTTCACTACAGATGGTGATTTTGCCCATCACATGACCCATCCCAGTTCCGGTATTGATCGTGAATATGCCTGTCGTATTTTTGGTGACGTGGATGATGCCATGATTGAGCGTTTGCTGGCCGGGGTTGAATTAGAGGATGGTCTGGCTAATTTCAGTGATATTCAGCGGGCAGAAGAAGATCGCGAGGGCAGTGCCAATCATTGGTTTTATGTGGCCATAATGGAAGGGCGAAATCGAGAAGTCAGACGGCTTTGGGAATCACAGGGCGTTCAGGTCAATCGCTTAAAACGGGTTCGTTATGGCGGTGTGTTTTTACCCAAAAACCTGGCTCAGGGTAAGCACCGTGAATTGAATGACAAAGAACTGGCTATTTTATTTGAGGACAGTCATTATCAGTCACCGAGCTCACAACTGACCGTTAAATCAGTGGCCAAAAAACGCGGCCGTTAACAGGTGAGCTGTTTTGAGTCTGTAAGCATACCAGCGCAAAACACCGGACACAGGTCCAAAACAGCTCGCATGGGTTTTACCACTTAAAAGGCGGTTTGCCGCGCCAGTATTGAATCAGTAAAAAGCCGGTTAAAGCGCCGCCCAAATGGGCGATGTGGGCGATACCGTCCTGACTTGGGTTAATGCTACTGATCAAAGCGATACCGGCAAAAATAAGGACAAAATATTTGGCTTTCATGGGAATAGGCGGAATCACCAGATAAATCGTGTGGTTCGGCCACATCATGCCGTAAGCCACCAGCAAACCATACACCGCACCGGAAATACCGATGGCCGGTGCATCAGAAAGCAGGGCATTGGCCAGTGCCGCACCAATGATACAAACAATGAGATAAAGTCCGTATTTTTTCTCACCCCAATAGTGTTCAATTTGGGAGCCAAACATCCAAATGGCAAAACCATTGAAAAACAAATGCATGAAATTACCGTGCAATAAACTGTAGGTCAGCAGTTGCCAGGGATAAAAATAGTCACTGTTTATCGGATATAGGGGGAAATAGCGGTAAATAAAATTACCCGCTGTACCGGTCATTATTTGTTGCACCACAAACATGATGAGCATGGCGATAAGCACATTGCGGGTCACCGGTGGAATGGCGGCTAATGGATTATTCTGGTTTTGCATCGGGTTTAAAGTTTGCCAATAGTTGAGCCGGTAAACTGAGGCCATCGCTGAGAATTTCAAGTCTAACATGGGAAACACAGGCCGGTTTAAAGTAGATGTCATCGCTGTCGGTTAAATAGCCGGTGAGTTGGCTGATGGTGGGATTATGACCGACCAATACCAATGATTGGCAATGGCTTAATTCGATAATGGCATCACACCAGATGCCGACGCCGGCGGTGTAAAACTCATTTCTGGCATCACAGGCATCAATACCAAAAGCCGCAGCAATGGCTGCTGCTGTTTGGTGTGTGCGGACGGCATCGGAACATAAAATATAGGGTATGGTGTCGGTGTTTTGTTGAATAAAGCGGGCCGCTTGCCGGGCTTGTTGTTGGCCCAGTTCAGATAAGGGACGTGGGTGGTCGGTGTCTTGCATGGGGCTGTGACCATGACGAACGATAAATAAATTCATGGGCTGTTCGATAATTTTTCGGCGGTTGAAAAGAAAGTGTGTTTAATGGTATCGGTGTCGGCATCATCGGGCAGGGCTTTGACCGCAGCCACTGTTTTTTCTAATAACGGTGCGTTGTCTTGTTTGCGCTGTTGAAACAGTTGTTTGGCGATGTCGGAATTAAATTGTTGCTGATTAAAAAAATAATTAATCTGTTCATCACTAAAAAAAACCCTGGCACTGACCTTAATCAGGTGGTGCGCTTTGAGTTCATCGTACATACGAATGGCTGTGCGTGCGTAGTCATTAAAGGGCATGCTGACATTGGCAGTATCAATGTCACAGGCCAAAAAAATCAATTGCCGCTCTGTGTCGCTGTCCTGATGTCTGTTTTTGAGGAGATGGCGGGTGATGTTGCCTTGAAAAAAATAACGCTTATTATCACCATGACGACCAAAGGTGCTGCCTTCAATCATGGTTTTTAAAAGCCCAAGTTGCAGCGGCTGAGAAAAGACATCCGTTGTCTCATGTGCAGTTATTAACATAATAATTTGTTGCGCTTCTAGAAAGCTGGCGGCCTCATTGGCGCCCACCAGAGCCTGATCACGGTGATTGCCGGTCAGGCCTTGTTGTAGATCATGACAAACCGAAAAATAAGACAATAAAGCCCATTGAATCGGGCTAAAGGCGTGCGCACACTGCCGATGACATTCGATCAGATGATCGCACAAGTCATTGCAATGAAACTCATTATGATAACTGCGGGGATGCCGGCTCAGGCTGCCATTGCGGTGACACATGCGCGCATAGGCCAGATGCATCATATCGTTTAATGTTGACCACCAGCTGTGTTGTGAAAACACCGCTTTTGCCCAGGACAGCCAGCCGCTCAGCTGAGGATGGTTGTTATCCAATTGATTTAAGATATAACGGGCATCACGGATGCTGTTAATTTTTTCACTGGTGACATCGGCTGTAAATGAATGGGCAGTCATTAATGACGATCCGCGGACGAATTTAAATAGTGGTTTTTTAGTTTCACGTAATGAGCCGCCGAGTAATCCAGAGATTGGTGTTCTTCCGGGCTTAACTGACGTCGTTTAACGGCCGGGTTACCGACCCACAACTCACCGGATGGAATCACTTTACCGGGCGTCAGAACACTGCCGGCACCCAGCATACTGTAGGGTTCCATAACGGCCTTGTCCAAAATACGCGCGCCCATGCCGACTAAACAACTGTCGCCAATTTTACAGGCATGCAAGATGGCACCATGACCCACCGTGACATGACGACCGATTATGAGCGATCCGCCGCCGGGTGTATAGGGACCAACATGGGTGACATGTAAAACACAATTATCCTGGATATTGCTTTGTGCGCCGATCGATATGGTGTTGACATCGCCGCGAATAACCGTCATCGGCCACACCGATACATCATCGGCTAAATCAACCTGACCAATAACAACCGCAGTTTCATCGATATAAACACGGTCTCCGAGGGTCGGTTGGTGATCTAAAAAAGAACGCAATGTCATGCGGTAAGTATAGCAGAATTAAACCCGAGCCAAACAATGCAGCGGCATAATTGGCTCGGGTTTCTGTTAAATAATTAGTAGGTTGTGACCATGTTGGTGGTAAAACCCTGGTCGGTAAAATTCATGGTGACTTTTTGTTGCTTCCAGTAAAGCAGACTTAAGGTCATTTGTTTTTGACTTTCGAGTTGTTTTTTCATCTCTTCTGACAACTGCGGCATGTCTGCCAGTTTAAAGATTTCCTCAATCATTTGTTTGTAACCTTCGGCTTCAGCGGTGGCACTGAACAAAAGATTCTGACCTTCTTCATTCACCAATTCACTTAAATTACCGCCCTCCGGATAACCCAGTGATAAGCCAATGGTTTGGTTATTAATGGCGGCATAGGCGCTGCTAACATCCACCGGTAAATTCATTAAATTGGGTGGTAATTGTTCTTTTAATGGGATTAAGCTGCCGTCAGTGGGCAGCACCATGCCTTGCAGTTGCGGTAACATCATTTGCGCCATACCAACCAATGACTGGGCTTCATCCACGGATAAGGCCAGTTGCATTTTAAATGACTCAATCATTTCTGCCGGTTTATTTAAATTGGCCGCTTGTTCATTGACCTTTAAATCGCTAAAAGCCATGTTAAAGCCTTTGAAGTTACCGATAAATGGCGGTAAAGGCTGAGAAATTTTTGATTTAAATGCTTCAGCCTGTTGGTTTAATTGAGTGAACAATTCACATTGGTACGGGGCATTAATGATGTTGTCGATGTATTTTGTGAGTACCTTTTGGCTGTTGAGGAGGTCAACACTCAGACCAAAACTAAAGGCCGCAGTTTCATCGGTGGCCGGAATGCGACCGGCCAGTTGCGCCATGTCTTGACTGAGTTCTGTGTCCATTTCCCAGATAAAGGCACTGTTGATTTGTTCATTGGTTAAAGCGGTGGCGCCGGCCACTAAACGGGGGGCTTTGGCCAACATGGCGTTAATTTCCGATTTACATGCCGGTGATAATTTATTGTCTTCAATTTGTAAAAAATCCAACAGCGCCGAATCGTAGTTATCCGGATTAATAAAATAATCAGCCACGGCTTGAACGTCCATAACGAACAAATCATCAATGACAAAACCGTGTTGGGTTTTGATTTGATTCAAGCGGTCACGATTTTGTGCCATATTAGTGACCGGTTTTTCAATGCCTGTCAGTGTATTGACCAGTTTGTCTTTAATCACGCTCGGTGCCAGTGACAGGACCAGATAATCATCATTATGGGCGGCCAATACAGTGATTCGATTCACGGCATATTCTCGAATGGATAAACCGTCTTGTTCTTGAATCTGCGGATTTAACGCAAACTGCTGATCTAAATCGGCAAACATATCGCTGATTTGATGGCCGTCAGACAGGCGCATACGAATCACCGGAAACAAATCCACCATATAGCCGACCAGTTGACTTTCGCCGACTTTCATACCAAGTTTGCTGAAGTGACCCTCAACCACCCAACGGTCAACAAATTGCTCAATTTTTGCCAATTCTTCATCCGTGATAATGTCATGATCCTCGTCCAACTCTCGCGCAGACTCGTTGATGTCACTAAAGGCTAATTTAACATAGTCGGCCATATTGCCCATATAATCCTGCATGACATCGATGTAACGATCGGGATATAGGTTATTACTCAGACCGGATGATAAGAATAACGGCGTATCCGCGGGGACATAGGATAGAATTTCTGCTTCCGCAATCGCCGTTTTCACCGTTTCCGGTTGCTCGGCGTCTTTATCGCCACAGGCTGTCAGCCCCAAAGCCAGCAGGCTTAAAATAATGAGTTTTTTCATGGTAACCTCTCTGAATGATTATTATATAAACGGTTATCGCAACCGTCCGTTAATGGCTGAAAATTGTATCATTATTAAAAGCCGGATACATATGCCATAAGTGTAAAATGTGATTGATTTATCTAAAATTAATCTCCAAAAGCCACATGAACGCAACGTTTTTACATGGGATGCAATCTATAACTTGCGTTCACAAGTCTTAACTTATACAGTAATAGCAGGTGATGGAGGTTGATATGTTAAGAATTAAGATGACGATCTGCTTGTTGTTAATGGCCGGTTTAGCGCAGGCACAAAGTGATTTAGAACTCATCTTTGAGGCCGATGATTTTGCTGGCGGCCTGCCGGTAAACCAAACCGGCGTGA
>CAZLAW010000096.1:5809-8280 GCA_964557625.1 uncultured Marinicella sp. | reverse complement strand
ATTGGCCGCAATCACGTTAATGGCAAACTGATAGACCATGACATGATCCATCAGTCCTAAAAAATGTACCAGTAAAACAATCAGTACACTGGTCACGGTTAAACTGATGACATTAAACAAGGGCGTTTCTGTGGTGGCAATCCACATATGGGTAATCGCCAAAAAGAAAATGGCGAATGAACTCTCATAAGAATCCGTCCAATAAGCCAGAACCATGGTCACCAGGATAAGCACGGCATTCAAGGACAGTTTATAAACCAACTGCCTGTATGAGCCCAGTCCATCGGCCGTAAATTGGTTGAGGGTCAGATTTGGATTTGGAAATAATTTAATCAGCAGACCGCTGAATAAAGGTGTCAAAACAATCACACCGGCCATATCCCCAATCCAGAAAGGCAGGAAAGTCGTTGCCCAGTCATCTGCCGGCATTTGGTTGCTGAAAATTAACGAACTGATGACCAACATCGCCGCCAGAAAAGCACAACCACCGGCAACTAAAATAAAAGACACAATTAAACGGGGGATATTTTTTGACGACTTGTTCGCTAAATCACTGATGAATTTGGCCCCGGCCCAGTAAGGCAATATATGCGCCAAGCCAAACAAAAATCCGCCCCAAACCATTTCTTTAAGCGATAAACCCAAGGCGTAGTGCTCACCATTCCAAATGGTTATAACAATGGCTGCCAACATAATCGGTACAAAGGCACGTACCCCCAGGACCAACAAGCAGGAAAAAGTGAAACCGGCTGCGGGAAACCAGACACTGGCATGTTCTGTGTATTCAACCAAGCGTCCCACCTGCCATACCAATAGCCAGACAATAAATATAAATAACGTTCGAAGCAGCACTGAATGTGCCAGCAATGAAAATCCATTGTCCTCTTTGGCCGTGGGGTTAAATTGTTGTGCTATCTCGGGTTTCATTGCTGTATGACAGGGTTGATCAGGTTATATTTGCGGACAAAAACAGGGTCGACTTTGTTGATGGCGACTGCATAAATGTGAACGGGGTATTCCTGACGTAAAAACCCAGGTCTTATTGAAAGAATTTGTATCATTACTTCCCATTTACACACACAAGTAAAAAATTATAACGGCAGGGTATCCACATCAAAAGATTTAATGATTATCGGGGACAAATGCGTCACCTGTGAGTTAAACATAGTCTCTGAATTAATATCTGAACAACAAAAGTGACGTTCCGTGACATAAAATTCTTTAATAATCTTTAACGTCATCCGGTTTTTCTTGACGTTAACCACAGAGAACGCTGAGATGGCACAAAGTCCGCAATAAGAAAATTTCAATATCTTCTTTGTGGTCTTTGTAACAACCTGTGCGTACTTGGTGGTTAAATAATTTCAATGAACTCATTCAGGCATTGGTTTAAAATACCGCCATGCTAAAATTGATTGAACAACACTGGCCCGTGGCACTACCCTACCTGCGGCTGATGCGGGCGGATCGGCCGATTGGGACTTTACTGCTTTTATGGCCGGCCTGGTGGGCCTTATGGAGTGCCGCTGAGGGCATGCCGCCATTTCATCTCTGGTTGATTTTTACTGCCGGCGTATTTTTAATGCGCTCAGCGGGCTGTGTCATTAATGACATTGCCGATCGTAAATACGACGGTCATGTCAGCCGCACCCGACAGCGGCCGTTGGCAGTCAGTGAGGTCTCGGTCAAACAAGCCTGGCTGTTATTTTTTGTTTTGCTCACCCTATCCGCCTCATTGTTGTTATTTCTGAATTTACTGACCTTTTATCTGGCCCTGGCCGCGGCCTTTATCGCCATGACCTATCCGCTGATGAAGCGTTATACTTATTTGCCGCAGGCTTATTTAGGCGTGGCCTTTTCGTTCCCGATTCCCATGGTCTATGCCCAAATCACCGGCACCGTCCCCAAAGAAGCCTGGCTGCTATTTGTGGCCAATATTTTGTGGACCATCGCTTACGATACGATTTACGCCATGGTCGATCGCAAAGACGATTTAAAAATCGGCATCAAATCAACCGCCATTTTATTTGGTGATTTAGACCGGGTGATTATCGGTATTATTCAACTGTTAACAGTGTTCGCCTTTTACCTGTTCGGCCAACAAACCGACATGGGTGGGCTATACTATCTGGCTGTCATCGTGATTATCTGGCTGTTTGCCTACCAACAATTGTTAATCGTCACTCGAAATGAAGAAAAATGTTTTAAAGCTTTTTTGCATAATAATTGGGTCGGCATGGCATTATTTACGGGGATATTTACTGATTTTCTCTTGAAATAATACATTTCATCCCGATATATACTAGCGAGGCTGGTGGCCGAGTTCGGCACCGGCCCGCTTTAACCGACTTGGCCAATAGGCAAGTCACTTTTTAAATATCGTATTGCTTAATAGGAGAATATGTTATGAATTTTGATTTAACCCCTTTATTCCGTACTTCAATCGGTTTTGACCGTATGGCGCAACTTTT
>CAZLAW010000096.1:0-5709 GCA_964557625.1 uncultured Marinicella sp. | reverse complement strand
ATTTAACCCCTTTATTCCGTACTTCAATCGGTTTTGACCGTATGGCGCAACTTTTAGATCAAGCCAATCGAATTGATCAAACCCCAAGTTATCCGCCATATAATATTGAGCACCTGGATGAAAATAACTATCGCATCACCTTAGCACTGGCTGGGTTTGGCGAGCAGGATTTAGAGGTGACTTCAGAACAAAACACCCTGACTGTCAGTGGTAAAATAGAAACTGAAGATAACCAAAAGGATAAAAACTTCATCCACCGCGGTATCGCTACCCGCGCGTTCGAGCGTCGTTTCCAGTTAGCTGACCATGTGCGCGTGAAAGGCGCCAGCATGGATAACGGCTTACTGCACATCGAGCTTGAACGTGAAATTCCTGAAGCGATGAAACCACGTACCATAGAAATCAGTAATGGCCGTGGACGTCAAACCATTGAGCAAAAACCCGAAGCGGTGAAAGACGATAAAAAACAAATCGCCTAAACACTGTCGGGTTGACCAAAACTAAAAGCCCGGGCCTGTGGCCCGGGCTTTTTTGTGCCTGTCAACTTATATGATTTTAATTTCATTAACCATTTTGTCATAAATATTAGCTACAATAAACGGCCATTTAATTTTCCCCGAAGTAACAATGAAAAAACAAACACATATTCTGGCTTTAGTTCTTAGCCTTTTTTCTTTAACAACCCAGGCCAATTTATCAGATCTATTAATTTCTGAAATTGCCATTACCCCAACTGAGGCTGAATTTATTGAAATACACAATAAAGGCGGCAATGTGATTGATTTAACTGATGTTTACATCACCGATGCCACTTTTGCCGGCGGTGGAACTTACTATTACCAAATTACCACCGGTGGCGGTGGCGGTGGCGGTTATGCTGACTTTTATGCCCGTTTCCCCAGCGGTGCCACCATTGCACCGGGTGCTTATCAAACCATTGCCCTTAATGGTGCCCTTGATTTTAACAATGTCTATGGCGTCAATCCCACCTATGAAATTGCCAACAGTGATAACAATGTGCCTGATATGTTAGAAGCCAGACCTGGTTCCATTGATGGTTTAAGCAGCGGCTTATCAGACGGTGGCGAAGTGGTGGTTTTACTGTATTGGGATGGTGTCAGCGACTTGGTGCAAGATCTTGATTATGTCCTGTGGGGTGATAAAGTCGAAGCCATTGATAAAACCGGTGTGACCGTAAATACCTCAACCTATTTGGATGATACCCCAATTAGTCAGCAAGCGGTGGTTAGCACCAGCGCTCATGCCAACGGTATGTCATGGCAACGCAGTGACATGAATGAAGGGTTCGAAACTAAAACAGGCGGCAATGGTATCAACGGCCATGATGAAACCTCAGAAGACACCAATAACACCTTCTTCGAGTCGACACCGACTCCCAATGCCGCCGCCGGAAATCCGCCGGCACCGCAAATCATTATCAATGAAGTCGATGCCGTGGGTTCTGCTGAATTTATCGAACTCAAAGGCCTTGCTCATGGCAGCACCAACGGTGTGACCCTGGTCATGTATGATGGCGACAATGATCAAATTTATGATGTGTATGATTTATCCGGTCTTCAGTTATCGGCTGATGGCTTCTTATTAATCGGTGATGCCGGTTTATCTCCTGATCTTGTGCTGGCACCCAACAGCTTACAAGATGGTGCTGATGCCGTGGCCCTTTATTATGCCGATGCCAGTCAGTTTTCTATTGGTGATGGCATTACAACAAACGATATCATGGACGCCTTGGTGTATGATTCGGGTCAGCCGGATGCCCTTGGTTTATTAACGTTAATGAATGCAGGCCAACCACAAATTAATGAAAATGAAAACGCGGATGCCGCTAATCAAAGCATGGCGCGTTGCCCCAATGGGTCAGGCGGTCCTTTAAATAGCAACACATACAAAGCAGTCAGCCCCACACCGGGTCTGTTAAATAATTCATGCCCAATTGGTGATTATTACGCCACAGCAGATGACACTGACGCCACCACACTGCGCAATTCATTGCATGAAATTATTGACGATCACACCAGTTTCCCCTATTCAGGTGGTGGCACAGACACCTGGGAAGTTTTGTCATTTGCCGATGAAGATCCGAGTGATCCTGGTCAAGTGTGGATGATTTATAAAAATAATTCCTATTCCTACCAAGGCGGTGGTCAACAGGCGTATAACCGTGAGCACACCTGGCCGCAGTCCTACGGCTTTAGTTCCGGTTCTCTGGGGTCAAATAATACCGCGAGAACCGATGCCCATCACTTAATGATGTCCGATGTGGGCTATAATTCAAATCGGGGTAATAAGTATTTTGATAATTGTGATTCTGGCTGTACGGAATTAACCACAACCATTAACCATGGTGTCGGCGGCCCGGGTCAATCCAATTGGACCAATGGCAGTGTCTTTGAGGTCTGGGATTTCCGCAAAGGCGATATTGCCCGTGCCATGTTTTATATGGACGTGCGTTACACCGGCGATGTTAGCGGCGAACCCAATTTACAACTCACCGATAATCCCAATGATATCCAAACCGGACAACCTTATATGGGTTTATTATCAACTCTGATTGAGTGGCACAACCAAGACCCTGTAGATAGTTACGAAATGGAACGCAACGAACGGGTTTACTCTTATCAAGGTAACCGCAACCCGTTCATCGATCATCCTGAATGGGTCGAATGTATTTTTGTCCCGGGTGGTCAATGTGGTACCACTGAGAATGATTTAATTTTCGCAAACGGATTTGAATAATTAAGATCTCATCAAGCAACACAAGGACGTGTTGCGATTTGTTTTTGATTAAAAAAAACAGTTCCCACATCAATTTAAATACCTGAAGCCACAAATCTTATTTGCATTGTCGTCTTACCATTATGCTACGTGATTCGTGCTTTTGATAACCCTGTCACACTTTTTATCCAGTTTTTACCAATAATAATTACCAGCTTTAATAACAAATGAACTATATTAAAGCAACCACCCAATAATAATTATAATTAAAGGTGGCCTAGCCGGATTGACTCATCAATCCGAATCTTAAATAGAGAGGAGTATTTTCTAATATGAAAAAATTAGATCATGGTGCGCGTTCGCCAAAATTTAAATTAACCAACGCAATTAAACATTCTTTTGCCGCCATTACCCTGGCTGCCACCAGCCAGATTGGTATGGCTCAAATCAGTGACAATGCGGATTCGACGGTCTCACAAATTCAAGGTATTCATTCCAGTCAAAGAATTCCCAATCAATACATTGTGGTTCTAAAAGACGATCAGGTGACTGAATCGGCCGCACGTCGTGTTGACAGGAACTTTACATTGGCTCAGGCTCGTGCCGCGGTGGTTCAGGATATGGGTGTGGCACTAGCCACTCAGGCCCGCGGTGCATTAAGACAAACCTATTCATCCGCCATCAATGGCTTTGTGCTGCAATCAGATTCGGTCAAACATGTGGAGGCTTTGCTGAAAGACCCCCGGGTTGATTACATTGAAGCGGATCAAATCGTCAGCATCGGTGCCACTCAAAACAATGCCACCTGGGGTTTAGACCGTATTGACCAGGCCAATTTACCTTTAGACACTACCTACACCTACGACTATGACGGCACCGGAGTCAATGCTTATGTGATTGATACCGGTGTCAGAATAACCCACAACCAGTTTGGCAATCGGGGCTATTCAGGTTACACCGCCATTAATGACGGCAACGGCAGCAATGATTGTAACGGCCATGGTACGCATGTGGCCGGAACCATCGGATCGACTACCTATGGCGTCGCCAAAGATGTCCGAATTTACGCCGTAAGGGTTCTGGGCTGTAACGGATCGGGTTCAAACTCCGGCGTTATCGGCGGTGTTGATTGGGTTGCCAGCAATCACGTCAAGCCGGCCGTAGCCAATATGAGTTTAGGTGGTGGTGCCAGTACTGCGTTAGATAATGCGGTCAACTCAGTGGTCTCCCAAGGTGTCACCATGGTGGTCGCCGCCGGTAATGACAACAGCAACGCCTGTTCTTACTCACCGGCCAGAGCCGCCAGTGCCATAACCGTTGGTTCAACCACAAGTTCAGACTCCCGATCTTCATTCTCGAATTATGGGTCATGTTTAGATATCTATGCACCGGGATCTTCCATCACATCCACCTGGTCAACCAGCAATTCGGCCACCAACACCATCAGTGGCACCTCCATGGCTTCACCTCATGTGGCGGGTGTGGCTGCACTGTATTTGGATGAATTCCCTAACGCATCACCGTCACAGGTTGAGTCAGCGATTGAAAACGCGGCCATACCCAATAAAGTCACCGATGCCCGCTCCGGCTCACCGAATTTACTGTTAAATAATTTCAGTGACACCGGTGGTGGTCCCGGACCCGGACCAATTGACGGCACCTTAACTAACGGTGTTGCCAAAACCGGTTTATCCGGTGCCTCAGGTTCACAAACCTACTTCACCTTAGAAGTACCTGCCGGCGCATCTGACTTAAGCTTTGTAATGAGTGGCGGTTCAGGCGATGCTGACATGTATGTTAAATATGGTAGCCAACCCACCACATCTTCCTATGATTGCCGCCCTTATCGTTCGGGTAATAACGAGACCTGTAACATCAGTAACGTTCAGGCCGGCACCTACCATGTGATGTTAAGAGGTTACAGTTCTTATTCCAACACCAGCCTGGTGGGCAGTTTCACAGCCGGTGGTGGCGGTGGAGGAAACAACTTCTTCGAAAACACCTCCAATGTCACCATTTCATCCGGTGCCCCGAGCGTGGTTAACTCTTACATTAATGTGAGTCGCTCCGGTGGTATTGGCAGCATCACCGTCAAAGCAGACATCAAACACACCTACCGTGGTGACCTGTCTGTGAAAGTGTTCACGCCAACCGGCGCCAGCGGCACTGTCCATGCCAGAAACAACCCATCGGACAGTGGTGATAATTTACTCCTGAATGTCAATCTCAACGGCAGCACCCTGCCATCGCAAGGTCAGTGGCGCTTAGAAGTCACCGACCACGCCAGCCGAGACGGTGGCTACATCGATTCATGGAGCATTCAATTTAACGATTAAAAACCGTTAATCCATAAGAGAATAAAGGGAGGCCATAGGTCTCCCTTTTTTAATACCAAACATTAACAACCGGCTGTTTAATGCCATTCACTAAACTATCTAATCAGGCACGACAAGCGCTGACCAATACCATCATGAAAAATTTTAAATGATGTATAAAAGAGCTTACAATTTGTGGATGACCCGCTGTCGGAACAGTCAAACAGCTCAAAAAATAATCAAAAAAACAGCGGAAAGGTACTGACCCCTTTATTCCATGAAATTTGGTTGGATTAGTTGTTGTGTCTGAGGTAAGCTTGGTATCGCAATGACCCATAGTGATATTCAATACGATAAGTGCACACAACAGACAATGGTTTATTAGAGTATTTTTCATTATTTGATGACTCATTGAAAGGTACCTTAGAATTCTTATATTTCACTTTTATCTCTCTGAGTCATTAAAAGGTATTGAGAATATGAATACAATTTATTTATGTTTTTATTAAAAGGTAGTAAATATAGGAATAATAGTAAAAAAGAGTATTTAATTTCACTTGATTTTTTCGTTATTTATGTGACTAATTTCAAATTTTCACCACCAAACAAAAAATCACCTTAATTTCATTACATTCTTGTTATAAGATTAATAAAATAG
>CAZLAW010000095.1:0-8306 GCA_964557625.1 uncultured Marinicella sp. | reverse complement strand
ATGGCGCTGGCTTTGAACGTTCACCTCAGCCTGAACCTGAAACCTTGGAGGAAATTAAAGCTGTGTTAGATACACAGTCGATACAATAAGTTGCCGTTCTACAGGTTAAATCTCTTTGTTTAAATCAGTGATTTCACCCAATGCTTAATATCCGATGACGACCGCAATCCAGTTAAGCGATCCAATTCATGACCATTTTTAAAAGCCACCAACGTCGGTAAACTGCGAATGCCAAACTCAGCACCGGCTTGTTCGTGCTGATCAGTTTGTAATTTGCCGAAACGAACCGTCGGTAATTTTTTAGCAGCGTGGTAAAAATTGGGTGCCATCATCAGACAAGGTTGGCACCAGGAAGCCCAAAAATCAATGATTACCAAGGGTTCGTTATTGGTTATAAACTTTTTTAAAGATTGATGGTTGAGCTCACTAGGCTCACCTACATTTAATGACTGATGACAACTGCCACATTTGGGGTTATGGCTGAATTTATCGAAAGGTACCCTGTTTTTGGCACCGCAATTGGGGCAGGCAATCACTGTGTTTTCTGACATCCTATACATTCTCAAATAGCGCACAGCAATTATATCATATTTAGTTTATATGACAGTCTTTTGCGATCAGAAAGTTTATGGTTAATAAACAGGCCGTTATAAATTTAGATTTATTTAACACGCCTATACTATAATCATAGTACATTTAAGCGGGTAATAATCCATGAAAATATTCAAAATAACTATATTGATATATTCACTGGCTGGCGGTTTGGTTTTAGCACAAGAGCCGGAAAGTAAGCCGGTTATTGACTTTAAAACCACTGAAGTGGCTAAAGGCATTTATATGTTGTCCGGTAAAAATGGCTTTACCGGCGGTAATTTAGGTTTACTGGTGGGTGATGAAGCGGTGGTTTTGATTGATGATTCCATGCCGCAGTTTTTGGATAAGATGCAATCATCCATTCAATCAGTCACTGAGCGGCCGATTGATTATGTTTTAAATACCCACGTGCATGGCGATCACACCGGTAATAATGCAGCGGTCAGTAACGCCGGTGCCCACATTATTGCCCACGACAATGTCCGTAAGCGTCTGATTAAAAAGGGTGTGAGAAAAGATGATGAGATGAAGCCGGCGCCGAAGAATACCCTGCCGGTGATTACTTTTCAGGAAGCCATCCATTTGTATTTTAACGACCAGCCGATGAACGTGCTGCATGTGCCCCATGCGCACACAGACGGTGATTCGGTGATTCATTTTACGAAAGCAAACGTTATTCATGCCGGTGATGTGTTTTTTAATGGCCGGTTTCCGTTTATTGATATCGATTCAGGCGGTTCGGTTGAAGGCATGATTACGGCGTTGAAAAAAATAGATTCTATGGCCGATAACAAAACCAAAATTATTCCGGGACATGGTGATCTGGGGGATAAAAAAGCCCTGAAAGCGGCCCTTGATATGCTCACAGACAGCCGCGAGAAGATTCAAGTCTTGATTGACCAGGGTTTGGATGAAGCGGCCATTGTGGCTGAAAACCCGCTGGCAAAATATCATGATGACTGGAACTGGGGATTTATCACCACCGAGAAAATGGTGAAGCAGTTGGTCAAAGGTCTGAGCGAAGATAAGCCACACAGTCATTGATCACAGTTTATGAAGGACGTTAAAAAAATTGATACCCCGTATGCGGGTATCGATAAAGCCGATTACCATGTGGAAAAACGCCGTTTACAGGTTGAGCTGTTGAAAATCCAACAACAGGTAGTCAAAAACAATGAGCGTTTAGCGATAGTTTTTGAAGGCCGCGATGCGGCCGGTAAAGGCTCCACCATAAAACGATTTGTGGAAAATCTGATGCCGCGACATTATAAAATCGTGGCCTTAGGGATTCCCAATCAAGTGGACAAAAAGTATTGGTTTCGCCGTTATGAACGTGAAATGCCGAAACCCGGAGAAATCGCTTTTTTTGACCGGTCCTGGTACAACCGGGCGCTGATTGAGCCCACCATGGGCTACTGCAATGAAGCCCAGTATAAATACTTTATGAAAAAAGTGCTTAATTGGGAGCATAAACTGCAGGAAAACGGCCTGATACTGGTGAAATTTTATTTATCCATCACCAGTGACAGCCAGCTGTATCGTTTTGAAGACCGTTTAAGTGACCCCTTAACCTTCTGGAAGTTTTCCGAAAACGATTTACATGCCCGGGAGCGTTGGGAAACTTTTACCCATTTTAAAGAACAGATGTTTAATCACACCTCCTCACGCCGTTCGCCCTGGGTGGTTATCAATGCCGATGAAAAAAGAGCCACGCGATTAACTGCCATGTTGTATTTGGTTCAATTGATGGGTGATGATGGCTTTGTGCCACTCAGCGGTGATGATTCAGTGAGAACTTATAGTATTAAGTTGGACGGCGTGAAATTTAATAATCTTACATTTCGTCAATACGCGGTACTAAAAGCCCGTAAAAGACAACAGAAAATCGATGATCGACAGAGATTAGACAAATGAATGAGCAGCGGTTGAACTGTGACTTTTGACGCTTAAGCGTACACCTTTAAGATGTTACAATGGTTACTTTTAGATGTTTTAAACAATGAACATACTGTATTCTGAAAATCCGGTGATGTTTAAAAATAACCCGTTGGGTTTTATCGCTTCGGTGATACTGATTGCGGCGTTTGGTCTCGGGATTATTATATTACTGGTGTGGTATTTAAAAACCAAAGCCCTCAAGCTCACGGTAACAGACCAGGACATTGTCTTGGAAAAAGGACTGTTGAGCAAAGAGCATTCGGAAATTAATATCGACAGCATTCGCACCATTCGGGTGTCACAGAGTTTTTTCAATCGGATTTTCGGGGTCGGAAAAATCGAGATTTATACAGCCGGTGACAACCCCGAAGTGGTGGCCGCCGGAATGCCGGAGCCGAATCGGGTGCGGGAATTGGTTAAACACAGATCAGCGGAGCAATAATCATGGTGGGAGAAACAGACCAACAACAAAAAAATGAATCCCGTAAAATTGCCCTGGCACTGGTGGGTATTGTCAGTTTAGTGGTGATTGCCGGGCTATTGATGTTGCCGGCTTTAGCTGAAGCGATGGCACCGGGTCTGGGTCTGAAAGATGCCGCCATTATTGCCTTTTTCGTCACCGCCATTTTGTTGATTATTTTTGCCGTGGCCGCCGGTGATGGGTTGTTAGGCGAATTGCAGTATATGCTGGCAGGTTTTTTCCTGTTTTATTTGATTTTTTGGTTGATGATTGCTTGGGTTTTTTAATTGAGCTCGGAACAGCCGAAAAATTCTGAATTTGCACCGATGTACAGCCGTCGGGAACGCTGGAAAAAAATACGTAAAATCGCTTTGATACTCATACCCATTGCGGTAATTTTCTTTGGCTGGTTGCTACCGTGGTGAAACACATTTTGACTGACGGCGCATTGTCAAACCTTCTTAGGTTTTAATGGACTGTCTTTGACCATGGTCCTGTTGCTGGCGCTGCCGCCTTTGTTGCTGGCTTTTTTTTTAATCGTCACAGAAGGGCCTAAAAGCTGGCAGGTTTATCAACTGAGGCAAACTCCTTTACCCGGTGAGAAAGTGATGCAACCCACCCGCTATCGGTATGGAAAAAGGGCTTTGTTACGCCCCATTGCGTTGTTAATTATCATTCTTTTGCTGGTTTTTTTCGCTGTATGGTCGCTGTGGATGGTTAATCAATTTTCCGAGCGAATCAATGAACGCGCTGAAAGTTGTCATCAAACAACAATGGTTTTACATAAAAAGTACTTTTGACACAGTCTAAATGACACCACATTGATTACAATCTGACCTATTTTAAATAAGCGACAACAGAGTCGTCTAATCAGTGAGGTATCCTTATGCAATCTAATATTCACAAAATCGCACTGCTGTTATTCACCGCTTTATTGGTCAGTTGTGCCAGTCAGCCGGTTAATAAACAGGCAAACGTAGAAACAAACCAAAACCAGGACAATCGAGTCTTTAATCAGGACTACGATATGCGTACTCTGGATAATGGTTTAAAAGCCATTGTCGTTAAAACTGATTACCCGGAAGTGGTGTCTTTACAGATTCCGGTACAAACCGGTTCACGTAACGAAGTGGAGCCCGGTAAATCCGGCTTTGCCCACTTTTTTGAGCACATGATGTTCCGCGGCACGGAAAATTATTCCCAGGAAGAGTACGGTGCCATGCTCAAAGAAATGGGTGCCGATCAAAACGCCTACACCACCGATGATTACACCAACTACCACGTCACTTTTGTGAAAGATGACCTGGAAAAAATGCTGGAACTGGAAGCCGATCGCTTTAAAAACCTGAAATTTTCAGAAGCGCAGTTCCGCACCGAAGCCCTGGCGGTGAAAGGTGAATATCTGAAAAACAGCGCCAATCCTTTTAGTAAATTATTCGAAACGGTGCGTAAAAATGCCTATCGGGAACACACTTACCGCCACACCACCATGGGCTTTCTGGAAGATATTGAAGACATGCCCAATCAGATGGATTATGCTTTAACGTTCTTTGACCGCTGGTACCGTCCGGAAAAAGCCGCCGTGATTGTGGTCGGTGATGTGGACGTGGAACAGACCCACGACTGGATTCAGCAGTATTTTGGTGACTGGGAAGAAGGCGATTATACAGTCGATATCCCGGTTGAACCACCGGCCACAGGCAGTCAGTATCATCACATTGAATGGCCCTCACAAACCCTGCCAATCTTCGCGCTGGCTTTCCGCGGCACCGATGCCGATCCGATGAAAAAAGACAAAGCCGCCATCGATATGCTCGGTGAAATTTATTTTGGCCGGAATTCTGATGTTTATCAGGAACTGGTGGTTAATAAACAACTGGCCGACAGCTTGTTTTTTTACAGCCCGGACAGCAAAGACCCGGGTTTAATCTATATTTTGGCCCGATTAACCAGTCAGGAAAACTATCCCGCAGTTCAAAAAGCCCTGCTGGACACCCTTGTCCGTGCTCGCACCGAACAGGTAGATAGTGATGAACTGGCTGACATCAAATCCGCCGCACGGTATGGTTTCGCCAACAGCCTGGATAATTCCGAAGCCATTGGTGATATGCTGGCTGCTGTGGTTCAGTATGACCGCAACCCCGAAACCGTTAACCAGCGATATGCCCGTTTAGATGAAATAACCGCTGACGATGTGCAGTGGGCCGCCAATGAATATCTGGTCGATGACGGCCGCATTATGGTAACGCTGGCGCAGGCCGAAGAAATTGCTAACCTGGATAAAGATTTCAGTCTGGCCGAGCAAGTGGCCAAAGCCAATCAGCCTAAAGAACCGGGTTTTCAAGTCACCGATATGCGCAACAACAGCGATATTGTCGATATTAACTTTTTATTCAATACCGGCGCCGCACAAGACCCTGAAGGTAAAAAAGGCCTGGCACAGTTAACCGCCGCCATGATTACCGACGGTGGATCTGAAAGTCGCAGTATCAAAGAAATCCAAAAAGCCATGCGCCCCATGGCCGCGTATTTCGGTGCCCAGGTAGATAAAGAAATGATTTCTTTATCCGGTCGTGTGCATAAAGACAAAGCAGATCAGTGGCTGGATCTGGTGACCGACAGCTTATTGAACCCCGGTTTTCGGGAAGATGATTTTAAACGACTGAAAACCCAGCAAATCAACGCCATTCAGACCGATCTGAAGCAGAACAATGACGAAGAACTGGGTAAAGAAGTGCTGTATGAAGCCTTGTACGAGGGCCACCCATACGGCAGCCTGAATTTAGGCCATGTCAGTGACCTCGAAAGCATCACGCTGGATGATGTGAAAGATTTTTATCATCAGCAATTAACCCAGGATCATTTAAATGTCGGTATCACCGGCCACTTAAGCGATGATTTGAAACAAGAATTAATTGCTCAATTAACCGCCGAGTTACCCATGAAAGGGGCTGAACAGGTGAGCATCCCGAAAGCCCCTGAACTCAGTGGTCGACAAGCGTTAATCGTACAAAAACAAACCATGCCCACCGCGGTGTCCTTTGGTTTCCCGATTGACGTGAATCGCGCCCATAAAGACTGGGTCGGTTTATGGCTGGTGCGCTCATTTCTGGGCGAGCACAGAAACTCTAACAGTTTCCTCTACCAGCGCATCCGTGAAGCCCGTGGTATGAACTACGGCGATTATGCCTATATCGAGTATTTCCCGCGCGGTATGTACCGGACTCAGCCAAATGCCAACTTAGGCCGTTCAGAGCAAATCTTCCAGGTGTGGATACGACCGCTGCGTTCCAATCAGGACGCCCATTTCGCCACCCGCGTGGCCATGTATGAGCTGCAAAACCTGATCGACAACGGCCTGACCCAAGAACAGTTTGAAGCCACCCGGTCTTTTTTAAGTAAATACGCCGGCTTGTTGCTCAAAGGTCAGGACCGCGTACTGGGCTATCATATGGACAGCCAGTTTTACGGCACCGACGATTTTGTTGAGATGGTTAAGAACGGTCTGGCCGAGCTGACGCTGGCTGATGTCAACGCCATCATCAAAAAGCACCTGCAAACCGACGACATTCAATTTGTCTTTATTACCAGTGAAGCTGAAGATTTAAAACAGCGCCTGGTTAACGAACAGTCATCACCGATGGAATACAACTCGGAAAAACCGGCTGATTTATTGGAAGAAGACCGTGAGATACAGGATTATCCGCTAAATCTTGATGAAGTCGAGATCATTAACATCGATAAAGTTTTTCAATAACCATTGATCTAAGAAAACTAAAGCCGAATCACAAACGTGGTTCGGCTTTTTAATTTCCAGTATAAAATGTAAGCGCAAAAGCTGACTTTTTTAATGTTCTTAATTTGATGATTGTCAAATAATATCGGGATTACCCCATCTCATTTAATAACCAGCTCTTTGTATCAGCCGATCAGCCCGAGCTTTTTCTTTTTCAGTTAAAGTTTGATAAAGTTCTCCAGGGCTTTTGCAGTATACTTGTGTGCAATCCCATGGGTACTCTCGGACAATGCCACGTGCTTGTTTTTCGTATAAAAAAGAATAAAAATAATATAAAACTTTATCCTCTGGCAACAACATTGTGTCATTCGTATAATATTCTCGTGACAGTTCTAAACTAGCTAAAGCAACACCTTGAGTAGATAAATTTTGTAAATAACCAATAGCCTCGTATCTCAACTCATTGTACTTAATCGGATTTAACCTTGGGTTAATTATCCCACGATTTATAGCCGAAAATAATATGTTTTTCAGTGTGAGTTGAGCCACCTTATCGCCCTGTCTTGCTAAATCTAAGTAAGTATAAAAAGGATCAGCGTCAGTACCAAATGTGGAACAGAATCCAGTATCCCATAATGCTTTTTTAAGGGGCTGTCCAATAAAGAGCTCATCTAATGATGGAGTTGAAGATGGAAATGACTCTAAAAGTGTTATTGTATCTAAACATAATGTACTCAATTTATTGAATTTTAAAAAATTATCTTTTGGATTATTTATAATTTCATTTATCTTTTCTTTTGCTGCAAGAGAATCCCCACTATCTATCAAAAAATTAATATCTTCTAAAGACACAGAAGGTCCAGTTTGATGTCTAGTTGTTTTATTTAACGTGATTACATTTATTAGATTAATTTTATCTTCATTATTAGATTTCAACTGCTTTTTGCTTATTTCTATACCCTTTAAGCTATCTTTGTCAGCATCCATTTCTAAAACGCTGTCATTACTAGTGGTATTATCAGTAGAAATAATTTTTTCTTCATTTTGAAGATTATCAGAATCATTAAAGATTGTGGTTATTGCGAAAATTGCAATAAGCACACCTATCAAAAACATTAATAATTTCAAATTTCTCATATTTCTTAACAACCGATGTTGGGTTGGGGGTCATCCATAATATCTTCAAGATTAATTACATCAGTCCCGATATCTTGCATGAATTCTTGAAAAAAGGGAAATACATCTTCATTATTTATTGAGCCATTACCCATTAACGAACTGGCATCACCATAGTTTTCCCAGCTAATACTTAATTCATTCCAATCAACAAAATGTTCACTGGTATAAATAGAAGAGTGCATATTGCCGTCACTTGCAAAATATGTCTTAATATCGTGCAAGGCGGCAAGAACAAGTAATCTTTCAGCATCTTGAGTAATTTGCAATAAACTTGAAGCAGTACCTACAGTACTTACTATTGGCCAGTAGCCACTAATGGCCTCAAATAACCCCTCTGCAAAACAAAAGAGGGTGTTCAATATTCTGTGTCACGGATAGCGAGCTAACGCGCTTCGCTTG
>CAZLAW010000094.1:0-8357 GCA_964557625.1 uncultured Marinicella sp. | reverse complement strand
AAAGGCCTAAAAGCAACAAACCCCTGAAAAAAACAGGGGTTTGTCATTAGCCTGAGCCCGTCATGACGGGCTTTTTTATGTCTATGACTTTTGACAGACGCAGTTTTAGGCACAATCGTTTACAATGACTTTTTTTTAAAAAGAGTGTTCTATGAATCAACAAATTCCAGTGGCTAAAGTTATCGTCGGTGTGGTCTTTATTGTGATTGTTTTGGTGGCATCACGGTTTTGGGTCAGTGTGCCGGCCGGTCATGTGGCGGCAGCCACTTTATTTGGTGAGGTGCAGAAAGAAACCTATCCCGAAGGCTTAAATATCCCGGTCAATCCATTATTGAAGTTTCATGAATTTGATGTGCGTGAAAAAACCCACTTTGAATCGGCGCAGGTACCTTCTCAGGATCAGCTGCAAACAAAAATAGATGTGTCGGTGCAGTATCGATTAAATGGGGCCATGGCCAATATGATTTTAAAAGAAACCGGTTCCATTGATAATATGCTGGAAGTTCAGTTAAAACCCAAATTACGGTCCTTACTGAGGGAGCAGGGCAAATCGATTGAACGTGCTGAGGATTTCTTCCAGGAAAGCACGCAGGAACGTTTACAGACTGATTTAACCAACGACTTAGCAGAATATCTGGCACCGAAAGGCATCGAAGTATCGGCGGTACTGATTCGTGATATTTCCTTACCGCCATTTATTACCAAAGCCATTGAAGCAAAGAAGGAACGCGAGCAAGAAGTGGAAAAGCAAAAAGCTGAATTAGAACGTTATAAAACTGAGCAACAACAACTCATTGCCGCGGCGGAAGCACAACGACAGGCAGCGGAAGAAGAGGCCACCAAACGGCGATTACTGGCCGACGCTCAAGCCTATGAAATTGAGAAAATTAACACCGCCATCGGTAATAATCCGAATTATGTGAAATTGCAGGCTTTAGAAGCGCTGAAAAGTATCTCCAAAGATCCGGCCAGTAAAATCTATTTTATTGACAGTGATTCACCTCAGCCGTTACCGCTGATGCATTTATCCGATGATAACTAATATCAATCCGAGCCAAGCCATGCAGTCTTTGGAGCGTGACTATTTACGAATTATCCGATGGATTGGATTGGCGATGTGTTTATTGATTGCATTGGCTCCCAGCATTGTTTTTGGGGCATTGTGGTCTGTGGCATGGTATTGGGCGCTGCTGGGGTGGATGCTGTTGGCGACCCTGTTATATGTATCACTTAACAGCTATTTAAAACACTGGTATTTGAACTACAAGTATCACTTAAATACGGATTGTCTGGCCATCAGACGCGGTGTTTTTTGGCGGCATCAGATTGCTGTACCCGTCAGCCGGGTACAGCATGTGGACGTCAACAGCGGACCGCTTGACCGGCGTTATGGGCTGGCAAAACTGGTGGTTAACACCGCCGGTACCCATTATGCCCAAACCAGCTTACCGGGGTTATCTGTTGATAAGGCCTATCAATTAAGAGATCAGTTACTGGCGGCTCAGGAGGGCGATACGGTTTGAGTGAGTCAGATATTAAACAATCCAACACCGAACAAGCTGATGCTTCTAACGAGACGTTAAAGAAGTCTGATTTAAAAACCGCGGGTTACCGTCTGGCGCGGGTGTCACCGGTGTTTTTGTTTATTGAAGTGGCGAAAAAAAGCATTTTCCCCTTGGTGGTCACTTTTTTAGGGACCAGTGGCGGTGTACAAGATCGCATATTTATTGGCGTGGCGGTGTTCTTTTCTTTGTTCAGTATTATTCAGTACTGGTTTTTTCATTATTGGCTGGAAGATGATCGGTTGGTGGTGAAGTCGGGTATTTTGTTTAAATCCTTACGCCAGGTGCCTTATGAGCGCATTCAAAATATCACCACAGAGCGTAACATTTTGCACCGGTTATTTAATGTCACCACCTTGCAAATTGAATCCGCTTCGGGGCAAAAACCGGAGGCTCTGATTCGGGTTATCAGCACTGAGCAGGCCCGTTATGTACATCAGTTTATTGCCGATAAAAGCAGTCATGTGGAACGACTTGAAGCGCACAGAAGCGCTGAACACAGTGAACAGACCCGCCAACACACGGCATTGTTCCATATGCCACCCAAACAAGTTTTTCGGCGCGGTTTAGTGAGCCTCAAAGCCTTGTTGCCAATCGGGATTGTGTTTTCATTTTTGTTTCAGAATGATGCGTTGCGTGGGCAAGTGACGGCTTTTTTAACCCAATTTATTGGCGGCTTGCATCTGGAGATGTGGACCTGGCAAACTTGGGCCTTGTATGGTGTTGTTTGGTTGATCGCAGGTATTTTTGTGTTGTTGGCGATTTCCGTTGCCATTGCTTTTTTGCAATTCCATGATTTTACTTTGGATAAAAAAGGTGAGCGGTTACATATTCAAACCGGATTGTTGACCAACCGCCAGGCCATGGTGCCGATCAAACGCATTCAATTGATTCGCATCATACAAAGTCCTTTGCATCGACTGCTGAATCAAGTGAGTATTAAAATGGAAACCGCCGGTGGTGTCAGCGAAGACAATGCCATGAGTATGCATTGGCTGGCACCTTTAATCCCCGAACATGAAGCCCATGACTTTCTCAAGCAAATTCAGCCGCAAATGAATTGGTCAGAGATTGAATGGCAAGCCATTGAGCCGGTGGCCAGAAAAAGGGTGTTTAAAAAAGGCTTGTTATTGGTTTTGGTGTTGATGGTACCGTTCGCGTACTTATATGCCTGGTGGGCCATGCTGATGTTAATAATGGTGCCTTATGCGTGGTGGTATGCGGGTCAATATGTGCGCAAAGCCGCTTTTACCCATAACCGCCATGTGGTCGGTTCCAGATCAGGCGTTTTTTTTCATCAGCAACAGTTTGTTGATATCTATAAAATACAAAATATTAAGTGGCACCAAACCCCTTTTGATCGGCGTTACACGATGGCAAGATTAACCGTGGATACAGCCGGGTCCAGTGTGATGGCACAACCGGTGAGCTTGCACTATGTGTTTGATGATCGGCTTCAGCCGATTTACCGAAACCTCATCCAACAAGTGGCTGACAGTCGGTTTGTGTGGTGATGATTTTCAGCCAAATGGTTAAAAAGGCAATGCCAAATCAGCACTGACTTTAAGCAATTGTTCTCTGAATTGTTCCTGAATACGCGTTAAAGCGGCTTCGTTATCGGCATCAAAGCGAATCACCAGACACGGCGTGGTGTTGGAGCAGCGCACCAGGCCCCAACCGTCTTCAAAATCGGCCCGGATTCCGTCGATGGTGGTTATTTTGGCGTCATCAAATTGAACCCGGTTTTCAAATTCTTTCATAAACATATAATGTTCACCTTCGGCCATTTCCACTTTCAGTTCCGGGGTGCTGACGCCTTTGGGCAGGGTGTTAAAGACTTGTTGCGGGGTATCGGTTTCCTGGTCCAGAATTTCCAGTAAGCGGGCGGCCGCATAAATGCCGTCATCAAAACCGAACCAGCGTTCATTAAAGAAAAAGTGACCACTCATTTCACCGGCTAAAGCGGCGTTGGTTTCCTTGAGCTTAGCTTTCATAAAGGAATGACCGGTTTTCCACATAATCGGCAAACCACCGTGTTTGACAATGGCTTTGGGTAAATGGGCGGTGCATTTGACGTCAAAAATAATGCTGGAGCCCGGTTGGCGAAGCAGCACATCCTTGGCAAACAGCATCAAAAGTCGATCCGGGAAAATATTTTCACCTTCTTTGGTGACCACACCAAGTCGGTCGCCATCACCATCAAAAGCAATACCGATGTCGGCATCCACCGATTTTAAAGTGGCTTTAAGATCTTCTAAGTTTTCAGGCACGCTTGGGTCTGGGTGATGATTGGGGAATTCACCGTCCACTTCACAATGCAGTGGAATTACATTGCAGCCGATTTCTTCCAGCACGTCCACCGCAATCGGTCCAGCAATACCATTACCGCTGTCGACCACCACAGTGGGCTCGTTCTCCAGCTGGATTTCAGAGCTGATGTAATCAATGTAATCATCCGCAATATCGAGTTCCTGAACCTGGCCATCACCGCTTAATAAATCACCCTCAACAATCATGTTATAGAGGTTGGTAATCAGTTTACCGGACAGGGTTTCACCGTCTAACATGATTTTTAAGCCATTGTATTCCGGTGGGTTGTGGCTGCCGGTCAACATAACACCGGAACCGGTTTCCAAATGGTGGGTGGCAAAATACAACACACCGGTGGGTACCGCGCCAATATTAATGACATCACAGCCGCTGGCTTTAACGCCTTGAATTAACGCTTCTAATAAATCCGGGCCGGACAATCGGCCGTCTCGGGCCACCACCAAAGATTTACGTCCCCGGTTGATGTTTTCGGTACCAATCGCCTGGCCAATTTGTATGACTGCGTCACGGGTCAGGGTTTTATCCACAATACCGCGGATATCGTAGGCTTTGAAAATCGAAGGGTCGGGGTGTTTTTTATGGGTCATTTGTTTTGTGTCTGTGGTTTGTTTGTCCGGGTCGTCAATGTTTTCCGCTGTGTTTGGCCGTGGCACATAATGACTGGTTTTCTTTTTAACTTGTTGTTCTTTTTTGGCCGTCAGTTCATCAATGGCTTGTCGGCGTTTAAAGAAAAAAGCCACGGTTAAGAGTACCCCGGCCAGGGTTGCGATTAAACTGCCCAGCAGGGTTAATTTGAATAAGCCTGCAGCCGCTTGCGGGGTTGAATATATCACATAAAAATTAGAATCCGGAATATGAATTTCATGTTCGTTGGTGGATTCTGAGGTCGCAGTGTTGCCCCATTGCTTTAGGGTCACGGTACTGAACCGACCGGATTTTTGTACCAATTTAACTTCGCCCTTATTGACGTCAATGGCATCGTAATTGACCAATTGTTCAACCGGATAGCTGATGATGACATAGGCTTGTTCGGGTTGTTGAATCAACACATAATTAAGGTATTGGTTCTTTTGGCCGTATAAATGAATTTCCGGTAACTGCTCCTGCTGTTGCTCACTGGTTTGTTTCAGCATATCTAAAGTGGCGTAGTTAATGCCGGGGAATTCAGTTTTCGGAATAATGGCATCAACCGGTTCAACCACCCGCAAAACCCGCAAAGTATTGGGTACTTTTTCCTTAATTAAAGTGACAATATCGCTGTTGTTCGAATTGTGCTTCACAATATCTGCAGCGATTTGGTTAATACTTTTTAATTGCGCATCGACTTGTTGGGTGAGTTGTTGTGCAGTACCGTTCAGATTTGACATTATCCGTTGGCTAAGTAAGTTTTGATAAGCTATATAAGCAAAAAACAACGTCAACAACAACGCGGCCAGGGTTAAACTGGTCCATAAAATTTCATCTGCCGGCTGAATCTTCAAGAATGATTTCAGGGCAGATGGCCTGTTTGACTTGGAATCTTCATCTGAGGAATTTTTAGCGTCGGTTTTTTTAACTTTGGCCAGTAAATCTTTGATATCCATACTAACTGACTCCGCTGTGACCAAAACCACCGGCGCCGCGGTCGCTGTCATCAAATGCATCGACCTGGTTAAATTGGACCTGAAGTACCGGCACAAACACCAATTGGGCCATGCGATCGCCTCGGTTTAGGGTCACCGTTTGATTGGAGCGGTTCCAACAGGAGACATACAACTGACCCTGATAATCTGAATCAATTAAACCCACCAAATTACCCAGCACCAGACCTTTTTTATGACCTAAGCCGGAGCGTGGCAAAATCATGGCAGTGATTTGCGGGTTATTAATGTGAATGGCTAATCCGGTCGGTACCAATTCTGTCTGGCCGGGTTCCAAATTAAGTTCGCCGTTAATACATGCACGTAAATCCAGGCCGGCCGAACCGGCTGTGGCATAGTTTGGCAGGCCGAATTCCTGGTGAAATGATTTATCTAATATTTTCAGGTCAATTTCTGTCATATAAATCTGTCAGTAAACCGGGCTCATTCTACAAACCATTGATTTTAATGGAGACTCAGCCAATATTCCACGTCTTTAAAAAAAAGTGTTAAAAATGAGGCTTTTGCTTGGATAAAACTTAATTTTATTTTCGACTGTGACTTTTTGTGTCATGTTTTGGTGCAAAATGGTGTATTTGACGTCACCGGATGTGGTCATAGCCACATCCATGTTATCAGTGCTTACCGTAAATCAGAATATATCGATGGTATGGGCGTAATTGAATACGCATAATGTTTTTTTATCAACAGATTTGGATGGACTGTATGTGTGCTTCAATGATTAAAGAAATGGCCGGTAAAGACCGGCCGCGAGAGAAACTGATTCACACCGGTGCGGCCAATTTAACCGATGCCGAGTTGCTGGCCATATTTTTGCGCACCGGTATCGCGGGAACCGATGTCATGACGCTTTCTTTACAATTACTTAATCACTTTGGTAGTTTAAAAGGTATTCTGGGCTCATCATTAAATGAATTTAAGCAAGTCAAAGGGCTCGGTATGGCCAAATACGCACAATTACAAGCGGCCGGAGAACTGGTTAAGCGCGCCATCAATGAGCAATGGCATGAAAGCCACAGCTTTACCGACCCGGCCCATGTCAATGACTATTTGCTGAATAATTTTGAATGTTGCGAGTATGAACGCTTTGCCTGCTTATTGCTCAATTCAAAGCACCGCTTATTGCGTTTTGATTACCTGTTTAACGGTGGCATTAACAGCGCACAGGTTTATCCCCGGGTGGTGGCACAACATTGTTTGCGCCATAACGCCGCGGCCATTATCTTTGCCCATAACCACCCTTCCGGTGATGTTCAGCCCTCGCAGGCTGATCGGGATTTGACCACCCGGTTGATTAAAACCTTACAGCTGATTGATGTGAAGGTCTTGGATCACTTTATCGTCGGCCACCAACAGACTTTTTCCATGGCCAGCCATCAAATGATATAAATCAGCGCACTTTTTTGGTAAGCTATGATTTTTCTGTGATCATAAGCCATACGTGTTTTTTAAGCGTTTAAACCCAATTGCCAGGGCTGAACAATATATTGAGAAAGGTAAATATAAAAAAGCCATGAAGCTATTGGCAAAAACTTTTGTTAAATACCCCAACAGTTTAGATTTAGCCCGTTTGCGGTTTGAGTACGGAAAGTACATTCCTTTCGATGATTTACACCATGAAGCGGCGGTAGATTATTTTAATCTGCAGATGCGCTTTGATGTCTCGGGTGAGAAAATTCACAGTGACTTTGTTAAATACATGACCACCACCCAGGGTCGCATCAATTTAGATGATGAAACCTTAAGTAAATTGGGTGTGGTGTTTGCAACCCATGGTTTTGAAAACAATGCCATTTACATTATTAACGGCATGATGCGCAAAGAAACCCGCATTGAATCTTTTGTCGATGCGCTGGTGGCGATGATTAATTACCTGGATGAAAAGGGCGCCTACAAAAAAACCCAAAGCTATAAAAACTACCTTAAATGGCATTATCCTGAACACGAAATGACCCAGTATATTTTGTCGAAACATCACTAACCGGATTGACCTGAAGTGCCGTTATTTATGCTGGCGTTGTAAATACAACAAATTACCATGGCTGTCTTTTGAATTGAGGTAGATCTTAACTTGCTGACGGATACTTTCGCTGCCCAAACCGGCTTCTTCCAACACTTCTTCACGGCTGCCATGATCCTGGAAATAATCCGGTAAACCTAAATTCAATACAGGCATCGTTATGTTCATTTGATGCAGTGCTTCATTGACGCCACTACCGGCGCCTCCGGCCACCACATTATCTTCAACGGTTACCAGTAATTCATGGCTGAGCGCCATTTTCTTAATCATGTCGGTATCAAGTGGTTTGATAAAGCGCATATCCACCACGCTGGCATCCAGTTTTTCTGCCGCCAGTAACACCTGGTCAAGTAAGCCGCCAAAGGACAGAAAAGCGATGTGCTGGTTACCTTTTCGAACCCGTCTGGCTTGGCCCATTGGCAAAGCCGTCATTTCACTGTCAATGGCCACCCCGGGACCGGTGCCGCGCGGATACCGTACGGCTGCGGGACCCGGATGTTCATAACCGGTGTAGAGCATTTGGCGACATTCATTTTCATTGGCCGGTGCCATAATCACCATATTCGGGACACAGCGTAAAAAACTCAAATCCATGCTACCGGCATGGGTGGCACCGTCCGGTCCCACCACACCGGCCCGGTCAATGGCGAACAGCACATCCAGATTTTGTATCGCCACGTCATGGATGAGCTGATCGTAGGCCCGTTGTAAGAACGAGGAATAAATCGCCACCACCGGTTTAATGCCCTCACAGGCCATACCGGCGGCCAAAGTCACCGCATGCTGTTCGGCAATCCCGACATC
>CAZLAW010000093.1:0-8478 GCA_964557625.1 uncultured Marinicella sp. | reverse complement strand
CAGAACCTATGGCTTTAAGTGACATGAAGGTTTCAACAAGCTTGTTGTATTATGATAAAAATAAATTGGCCGGCCATGTTATGGATAGCAGCGACCTCACCCAACCCCACGCCTTTAACCATGATCCTTTACAATCAGCCCGGGGCCTGGCTTCGCATACCACTGCCGGGTTGGACGGGCGCAGCCATGTAAGAGGTGGTTTATTAAATGAAACCCTGATTGAATTAGACGGCATGATTTTACGTAATCCCTATCACTTTAAAGATTTTGCCTCGATGTTGTCCACCATAAACCCCAATCTGGTCACTTCTGTCAGCCATTATGCCGGTGTTTTTCCGGCTCAATATGGAGGTCGCTTAAGTGCTGTTATGTCGGTTGAAAGTGACCATAAAGACCGAGACCATAATCGCATCAGCCAAATTGGACTATTGGATTTCAGCCACACGCAATGGTGGTCAACCGAGTTCATGGATGTTTTAGCTGGGGTGCGGTCAGGCGGACACTTATTAAAACAATACCCAATGGAACACCTCACTATTCATCCCGAATATGAAGACGCTTACATTAAGTTGAGCCAGCAAACATCACCCAGGTGGCAAAGCTCACAACATCTGTTGATATCCCGTGACGAACTCAGTGTTAATCAAACAGACGAACAAGCAACAGCAGCGTATCATGATCAATATTTCTGGCTTAAATGGCAATACGATAACCTGGCAGCACATCAATCCAATTGGCAACTTGCTTTTAGTCGCCACCATGACCAGCGCCAGGGCGAAGTCATGCAACCACTTTCTCATGGCAGGCTGCACGAAGATATTCTGACGCAATATCTGCAACTAAGTTGGCGACATCAATGGCAACTCGCTCCTGAATTTAATGTAGACCTGGGTATAACCCTACAAAACGCTGAAGCAGACATTTCTTCACAGCGCCGGGTTCATCACGATCCGGATTGGGCAGATTTATTAAATACGACGGAAACGCAAAACCAAGATTTCCAGGGTCAAACTGACGGCTTATTTTGGTCTTATTTTGTCAACCTCAGATGGCAAATTAATGACCGCTGGGTGACTGATTTAGGCCTCTACAATGAACAAGCCCGCTGGCTGCCACATCAAGGAATCAGTCCTCGTTTTAACATGGTCTATCATGCCAACCCCACCACCCAGTGGCGCTTTGGCCTGGGTCGTCATCAACAGGCTCAACGCCTCGATGAACTGTTGTTATCAGACGCTAACCCGACGTACCAGGCAGCCTCTTCAGCCGACTTAATGGTGATGGATTACCGTCGACAATTATCTAACAAATGGCTGTTTCGAGGCGAAGCCTACATCAAAAAATACAGTCGCACCTTGGCCTATTACGAAAACCTGTTTAGTGACTATCACTTGATTCCGGAGTTATATGCCGACTACAAGCGCATTACCCCCACCGATGCCCAGGCCGGTGGGCTTGAATTGTCGCTCAGTGGTCAATTTAATCAAAGCCATTGGACTGTTGCCTACGCCCTGGCTGAAGCTCGTGACGAAATTAATAATACCTACACAGCGCGCAGCTGGCAACAACGTCACAGCATAAAAGCCCGCATAAGCCATCCTCTTGGGTCGTGGCAATTATCTGCTTCAGCTCGCTACCACAGTGGCTGGCCTCGCACTGAAATAATCTACAATCAAGACAGCTTATCTGTAAGTGATCGAAACACCCGCCAATGGCCGGATTTTTTCCAACTTGATATTCAACTCCATCGCCGTTGGTTTAAATCCTATGGCCAATGGGATTTACTGCTTCAGGTTCAAAATGCACTCGATATTAACAACCCCTGTTGCACCGAATACACACTAACTGACAACCAACTCAACAGCAAAACAAAATCTGCTGTCCCCATTCTTCCAAACTTTCAACTCACTTTAAGCTGGTGAATCAAAGTCCAAAAGTCATCCGGTCCATTTTTTTCGAGCATATGACTTGTCAGTTATAAACCACAGGTTTACAATCAATCCATAACAAAATTAAGCCATAAGATGTTCACCATCTCAACACCCAGATTAAATTTACAACCCACCCATAAAAACTGCTGGTCCATCTGTGACCAATACAGCGGGGACTTACTGGGCAAGCTTTTTTTTCATAACAACTGGTTTAATATTATCCTTAAACCCAAATCATTGCGGCTTGGGGTGGCCACGGAAGCCGGTTATGGTCTGATTAAAGCCCTTAACAGCCAAACCGTCAAAGCCAAAACACATCTGCCGCATGCCCGACTTTACCTGAAGAATTTAGGTTTTGAACAGGTTGACAATCATTTTGAAGTCACCCCTGAACGCTTACGATACCCGGATTTATATCAACGTTTAAATCAGCAGCTTGGTATCGATACCAAGCAAATCAAAGCACCTAAATACCCAACAGCCACCCAAATTGTCGATGCCGGTCTTGACTGTTTTCAACGCCCGATTAAATTGCACCCCAAAGCCTACCAAGCCTGGCAATCTATGCAACAAGCCGCGCTGGCAAACAGCATTCAATTAACACCGGTATCGGCTTATCGCTCCCTAAATTATCAAGCAGATCTGATCCAGAAAAAATTAGACCGGGGCCAAAAATTAGCCGATATTTTGACGGTCAATACCCCGCCGGGTCACAGCGAGCACCATACCGGCTGTGCGCTGGACCTCACCACTGAAGGTGAACAAACGGTATTAGAAGCAAGTTTCGCTGAAACCGATGCCTACAAATGGTTGCAAGATAACGCCCAGGTACATGGTTTTTTTGAGAGTTATCCCGACAACAATCCCTATGGCATCATTGCCGAACCATGGCATTGGTGTTATCACTTGTCCAATGACAAAAAAACCAGGTGATGTTCATTCACTTGGTTAATTAAGTCAAACTGAATAAGACTTAATCATCTAATAAATCAGCAAACCGCTCACCGGCTTTTGCTGAGGCGTGGGCTTTGTTCAAAAGCCCCAAAGTGTCAGGAGTCAAACCATCTTCATCACGTTGTTTCTCAATGTATTCAGTCAAATACTCTTCACCGTCGTCCAACGCTTCAACAGCGGCTTCCTCATCATCTTTAAATACATTGACAAATTGAGTGTAAGCCCGATGTACCGCACCGGCAGCCGAACCGGAATCCCGGGCTTCTCCACCTAAAGCAGTAATTTTGCGGTTAAACTCATTCACCAGTACTTGTCGTTGGTTTTTACGCTGTATAAATTCATTTTTAAGCAGGTTGTTGTCTTCTACAATGTCCGCACACATTTGGTAGCCTTCACAACTGTCATTCAACATGGCCGTAACATCTTGAACTACCTTTAAATTATTGTCATTATTCATACGTTCTCTCCTTAAAATTATCAATGGTTGATTTATAAACCTGTTAATTCAGATTAACTAAAATTATAAGGATAGAATGTAAATTGATTGTAAATTACATATTAACCAACTGTAAAACAATCTCAGAATTTATAAAAAGGACATCAACACCGATTACGGCAGCTCAAAACCATTGGCAAAAATTAAGTCAGATAATGCCGTAAAAGGATGGGCGCCCATGTGCACAGCAGGCACATTCCAAAACGTACCGTCACCGGCATCTATGGCCGGGCTGTTCTCAGATAAATAGAAATCGGTGGTATTAATAAATTGCGGATTAACACTAATGGACTGTAATTCTCTTTGGCTGAACTGGGCTTGAAATGTAGCCAAATCATAAGGTGTACCACTGTGAAAATTCCCGCCCCAGTTAGGTCTTAAATGAATATCCGCATGGCTGTTATTAAAATACAAATTATGGTGCGAACTGAATTGATCTAAATAATCATTGACTGTGGTTGTGGTGCCACCACTTTGTAAATAGATGCCGACTTCATTATTGAGAAAAATATTATTGGCAATCACCGTACCAAAGGTGCCGTCCCAGCCAATATTAACCGCTGACTGAACATTGTAAAAAACATTGTTATACAGCCAGTTATGATCATTATCCTCATCATAAGCAGTCAGGCGCAATCCGACTTCGGTGTTGGTGACGATGTTGCCATAAATACGCCAATCCCCGGCCGGCCGATATTCAACATCCGTTTCCTGACAGCCATCGGTATTGGTGGCAGACCAGACACAGCGAAAACTGCCCGGCTCAAAGGCATTGTAGACATCATGGATATAGTTGAAACGCACAATCAAACTGGACACACCACCTTTAGTACCCACGGCTGATCGGCCCGGAATATCATAAATTTCATTGTATTCAACCACATTGGGCTCACCCAACTTGGACACCATAAAGCTTACGCCTTTACTGTTTGAAATACCACCCCAGTAAACAGAATCAAAGATTCGATTTCTGCGCACCACACTGCCTTCAGAATCCCAGATACGCACCGCATAAGAATTATCGTTACCATTAGAAATATGACCAAACACATTATCTTCCAGGGTGACAAAATCAGCCCCTTCAAAAAATATCGGACTGCTTTGGGTGTAATATATTTCAACGTTTCTCAAGGTAAAATAATCACCATTACCGGCCACCCGTGGCAGCCCGCGTTGGGATAGTTCAAAGACCTCATTATTGGGCAGCTCCCCGGCTTTCGGGTATAAATAGATATAACACCCACTGTTATCAGCAAAACATTGGTTGCCATTGATATCGGCTTTGGTCCAGTGGTTAGGTTCCACTAAATTGTAAACATGATCATGATCGCGTCCGCCGTCTAAATCACTTTGATGCTCAACCCGCTAATGACCATTAAACATGCCTTTGGGGTCACTATTCAGTTGATCGGCCGGAATACGCCAAATATTACTGTCATAAGCCTGCCAGGTGTCATTAGCGGTGCTGTAGGAACCCAGGATCTGAACGGTTTCTCCCGCATAGCCCTGCACGGTTAAATTAGGTGTGTTGATGGTGCTCAGATTAGTTTCGTCAATTAAACGATAAACACCGCCAAGAAGTGTAAGCGTATCGCCATCCACCAACTGATTGAGTCCATGAGAAAGGGTTTGCCAGGGCTGACTGATGGTTCCGGGATGGGCATCATCACCCTGCGGTGAGATAAAATATTCTGTGGCAGAAACCGGAATGGACAGCGTAAGTATATAAATCAATACAACTTGTTTCATGGCATTAAACCCATTAGTTAATATGACAATATAATTGAACCTAAATACCCGACTTGTGACCAGCCTCACAAATAATTATTAGACTTTCATAAAGCTGGCTCTTATAAGTCCTCAATGGCATTTTTTATATTCTCGCGTGCCATCTGTTCATATTTATTTCTAAAATAGTCCAGATGATAAATGTAATCTCTTGATAAAAAGGACTGTAATAATGCTGTTCTCTTCTTTCGGTAAATAAAACAGGGAACCAACCAATATTCTTGTCGAACATGGCGTTCAAAAGCTTCATAGACAGGTTTCGGCGAACCGAGAATAGTCAGGTCGATATCAACGATAAGTTTCTCATCATTGACCATAACATCGCCCTGATGACAAGTTGCCATAATTAGACGATAGACCCGGTTCGCACTTGCAGGGTCATAACCCTGTTCCAATAAAAATGTTTCTGCCCAGCGGGCACTGTTAAGCTCATTATGCGATGAGAATGGTTTATAAACTGCATCATGAAACCAGATGGCCAGTTCAACTTCATGCGGATTTTCAGCCAAATCCACCGTGTCATCAAAATGCCGTAACATGGCGGAAATATGATCAGCCGTATGATAATGCCGATGTTTTTCACCATAGGCAGCACACAAGTCATCAAAACATGTTAAACAGTCCGGCAGGCCCATATTGTTCATTAACTGAAGCCATCTTTCCCGGGTCATGGTCATCATTTAACGGCTAGACCACGGGCACGGTGTACTTTTTGAATAAAATCAATTAAATTCAAATGCCGATCCAGGCCTTCTAATTGCATACTGGTCTTGGTTAAACCATGAAATCGGACTTCACCGGTGACTGAACCGACCACGGCTTTTGTGGTTTCAGCACCAAACATTCGATTCAGATTCTCGATAAAATCATCAATTGCCAACCCATCATCTAAAGTAATTTCCAGAACCGCCTCCATGGCGAAATAAAATAATTCCCGATCAACCGTATTATCATTGTATTGCAAAAACGCCTGCACCAAATCAAGTGCCTCTTCAAAGTCCTTTAACACCAGATAGATCAGTATTTTGAGTTCTAAAATAGTTAACTGTCCCCAGACGGTATTTTCATCGAATTCAATACCAATCAGGGTCTTAATATCCATATAATTATCCAACTGACTGTCTTCTAAACGGGTCACAAGATCACTCAATTCATCATCGGATAAGCGATGGATATTCAAAATATCTTCGCGAAAATCCAGTGCCATATTGGTGTTATCCCAAATTAAATCTTCCACCGGATAAATTTCCGAATACCCCGGCACCAAAATCCGGCAAACCTGAGATCCGAGCTCATCAAACACCGCCATATAGACTTCTAAGTTCATTTGATTAAATAAACCCATCAGGAAATCACTTTCGGCTTCTGTGCTGTCTGAAAAATTCCATTCACAAAACTCATAATCAGCCCGGTTGCTGAAAAAACGCCAGGAGACAATACCGGTTGAGTCAATAAAATGATCCACTGAATTTTCCGGTTCAGTCACTGCCAGGCTGTTAAAGGTCGGTCGGGGCATATCATCCAGACCCTGGAAACTTCGGCCTTGTAATAATTCTGTCAAGGTGCGCTCTAACGCCACTTCAAAACTCGGATGCGCGCCAAAACAGGCATAGGCACCACCGGTTTTCGGGTTCATCAGGGTGACATTCATGACCGGAAATTGACCGCCCAAAGAGGCGTCTTTAACCACCACCGGAAAGCCCTGTTCAGCCAGCGCCTCAATACCGGCGACAATCTTCGGATAATTCGCCAGCACATCTTCCGGCACATCCGGTAAAGCAATTTCTTCCTGGAAAATTTTCTTTTTAACCGCTCGCTCGATGATTTCCGATAAGGCCTGCACTTTGGCTTCAGCCAGCGTATTACCCGAACTCATGCCATTGCTGACATACAGGTTTTCTATCAGATTTGAGGGGAAATAAACGGTTTTGCCGTCTGATTGACGCTGATAAGGAATACAACAGATACCCCGATCAACCCGTCCTGAATTGGTGTCAATTAAATGCGAGCCACGCAGTTCACCATCAGGATTGTAAATATCCAGACAGTAATCATCCAATATCCCATCCGGTAACGCATCATCTGCTGTCAACGCAAACCATTTCTCGTTCGGGTAATGCACAAATTCGCTATTGGCAATGGCCTCACCGAAATAATAATCATTGTAGAAAAAACCACAATTCATGCGCTCCACAAACTCACCCAAAGCCGAGCACAATGCGCTTTCCTTGGTCGAGCCTTTACCGTTGGTAAAGCACAAGGGTGATGCGGCATCTCGTAAATGGAGCGACCAGACATTGGGCACAATATTCCGCCAGGAACCGATTTCGATTTTAATCCCCAAATCAGCAATTAGTTTTGAAGTTCTGGCAATGGTTTCCTCCAATGGTAAATCCTTGCCCTCGATGAAGGTTTGTGAATCCGTATCCACATCACCCATCAACAAGGCGCCACTCTCCGCATCGAGATTTTCGACAATTTCAACCTGAAAATCAGGTCCGGTTTGCACCACTTTCTTCACGGTACATCGGTCAATCGACCGTAATATTCCCCGGCGATGCTTCTCAGAAATATCTTCCGGTAATTCCACCTGAATTTTAAAAATCTGGTTATACCGGTCTTCGGGATCGACAATATTATTCTGCGATAAACGGATATTTTCCGTTGGAATATCCCGGCTGTTGCAATAAATCCGTACAAAATAAGCCGCACATAAAGCAGAAGATGCCAGGAAATAATCAAACGGCCCCGGTGCCGAACCATCGCCTTTATAACGAATCGGCTGGTCGGTAATCACCTTAAAATCATCAAAAAGGGCTTCCTGACGAAGATTATCGAGAAAATTAACTTTGATTTCCATGGCGGTTTATCCAATGCGGTTATTAAATCAACGCATTATAACCTGTGATAAAAAATGATACTCGAAAGCGTAAAATCTGTTTTTATTTTTAAACGACGATTAACTGAAAGAACACACCCCTGCACCCCTCTCAAGAGGGGAGTTTGATTTACTCTTCTGCTCAGTTACTTCAATAAAATGTTTGGTTGACCTCCCCTCTGGAGAGGGGATTGAGGGGTGTGTTCACTGATTAAACGGTTTCATGAAATATCACAAATCAATTTCAAAAGTCTCAACAGCATAAGGTGTTAATTCATTCAGGTATTCTTTCAGGCTAACCATGTCGATACAAGGTTGAACACCCGGTTTAATTTCGCCAGCCAAAATTTTCTCAGTCATCACAATCGCCGGAACGCAGGGGATCTGTGGACCATCGTTGTTTTTAGCAACGATAAACCAGGTTTTATGGA
>CAZLAW010000092.1:0-8729 GCA_964557625.1 uncultured Marinicella sp. | reverse complement strand
GGCATTGCCGGCCAGAATGACATGCACAATTTCAGGATTCAGGGCTTCTTTTTTGGCTTCTTTAACCAGTAGATTCAGCATATGAACCGCTTGATTGACCTGTGCCTCATTACCGCTGATTTGGAAATTCTGGCCACGAGCCTTAATGTCTGTGCCGGTGTGTTGTGCCAGCATTTTTAAATGGGTGTCGTGCAAACCGTAAAGGTTGATTAAACTACCATTGTTGACATCAGGGAAGTTAAGTTTACGAACGGTGCTGTTATCGTTTTGTCCGTTGTCCTGGTTTAATTGCTCTTGTTGTTCAGTCATTAATATTTACACGGCCTCGTAATGAATTGCGTAATGCTTCAGTGATGGTGACATCCACCAGCTGTCCGATCAGTCGTTTCGGCCCGGCAAAGTTAACCACCCGGTTATTTTCCGTTTTACCGGATAATTCTTCTTCGGACCATTTTGAGGTACCTTCGACCAGTACCTTTTCGGTGGTACCAACCATATTTTTCGAGATTTTTGCAGCCATGTCGTTGATGGTGGCCTGTAAACGTTGCAACCGTTCTTTTTTCTCTGCTAAGGGCGTTTTATCCGGCAGAGAAGCCGCCGGTGTACCGGGTCTGGCCGAATAGATAAAACTAAAGGATTGGTCAAAACCAATGTCGGTAATCAGTTTCATGGTGTCTTCAAAGTCTTTCGCGGTTTCACCGGGGAAACCAACGATAAAATCTGAAGACAAAGAAATATCCGGTCGTACTTCGCGCAATTTACGAATCTTTTGCTTGTATTCCAGGGCGGTGTGATTGCGCTTCATCATCGATAATACCCGATCAGAACCGCTTTGTACCGGCAAATGCAGATAGTTGACCAGTTCCGGCACATCTCGATAAGCCTCAATCAAGCCGTCTGAAAATTCAGTGGGATGCGAGGTGGTGAAACGAATCCGCTCAATGCCGTCTATGGCCGCGACATAATGAATTAGCAAGGCCAAATCAACGATCTCACCGGTATGTGATAAACCACGATAAGCGTTGACATTTTGACCCAGTAAATTAATTTCTTTAACACCCTGATCAGCCAGCTTCATGATTTCTTCCAGGACGCTGTCCAGGGGACGGGAAATTTCTTCACCACGGGTATAGGGCACCACACAAAAACTGCAATATTTACTGCAGCCTTCCATAATTGAGACAAACGCCGTGGGACCGTCTTGACGTGGTTCAGGCAGATTATCAAATTTTTCAATTTCCGGAAAACTGATGTCCACCTGCGGTTTGTTCTGAATTTGACGCTCATCCAGTAATGAGGGCAAACGATGAATAGTTTGTGGGCCGAACACCAAATCAACAAAGGGTGCCCGTTTAATAATGGCTTCACCTTCTTGCGAGGCAACACAGCCGGCCACACCAATCACCAATTCCGGTTTTTTGTCTTTTAATTTACGCCAACGACCCAGTTGCGAGAACACCTTCTCCTGTGCTTTTTCTCGAATCGAGCAGGTGTTGACTAAAATCACATCGGCTTCTTCTTCGTTATCGGTGACGGTCATACCGCGGTCTCTGAGAAGGACATCACGCATTTTGTCAGAATCATATTCATTCATCTGACAGCCGTGGGTTTTGATAAATACTTTTCCACTCATAATTTTGTTGGTTCCAGTCGATTCACTAATTGTACTATGATTTGAGCCGTTAAACCCCAAATCACATCATCATTATAGGTAAACTCCGCATATTCTTTAACGCCATCACTGGTTTTAATGCGGTGATTGATTCTGTTTTCCGAATCTTGAAAGTAAGCAAAGGGTACGCCAAAAGTGCGCGCCACCTCGTCCCGGCACAACGTCAACTGTTCAGGCTGTTTAATTTCGCCCACAAAGGGTGTAACGTAAAAGCCGCTGATTGATTCCACACTATCCAAAAAACCCCACAAATCGATGCGCTCATGGGGAACGCCTATCTCTTCTTTGGTTTCACGTAAAGCGGTATGCCGAATATTTTTATCCTGGTTTTCATAGGCACCACCCGGAAAGCTGACCTGGCCGGAATGGTGTTTTAACTGGCTGTGCCGCTGGGTTAATAATACCCAGGGTTCATTGTTGTGCCAATAAAAAGGAAATAATACAGCGGCAGCCCGTTCGCTGTTTAATGCCGAACCCAACCACACATCGTTGGCAATCAATCGTTGATTGAGGTGTTTTTGTATGTGCTGTTTAAATTGTTTATCCAACGTGTTTTGAAAAGACCCGACCAAAAAAGGCAAGTTTTAAAACCTGCCTTTTCGATTCGTTCATTGTGTCAAAAGGCTTATTTTATGTCAACCAAATGGACATCAAATACCAACACTTCATTGGGACCTATCGGACCCTGACCTTGTTGACCATAGGCCATTTCAGGCGGTAAAAAGACCTGCCATTTGTCGCCTTTTTGCATCATCGGTATAATTTCCTTCCAGCCTTTCATGCCCACTTTTGTCATATCCATTTCCAATGGCTGACCACGATCGTAGGTACTGTCAAATTCCTGATAATTATCAAAACTGTCACTACCAATCAGTTTACCGGAGTAATGCACCACCACGGTATCGTCTAAAGAAGCATTTTTTCCTGAGCCTTCTTCAATAACTCGGTATTGAATACCAGAAGCCAATTCTTTAATACCGGTTTTCTTGCGATTCTGGGCTAAAAAGTCGTCACTGCGTTTTTTGTTATCTGCGGCTATTTTTTGGTATTGTTCAGCTTGAAACAATTGTAATTTACGCTGATATTTGGCAAATTCCTGAGCCATTTGTTCACGATCAAAACTCGGATCTTTCTCTGCCGCCGCATCTTTTAAACCAGCCACGGCCTGGTCGATATTGAGCTCAAAATCACTGGCTTTACGGCCGGCCATTTGTAAACCCATACGATAACCCACGGCATAGGATGCCATGTCTTTATCAAACGTAATGTCAGAACTTTTCGGCAATTCTTTTTGTGCGGCCTCATTTTGCGCAAACACAGCCAGTGTCATCAGTAATAACGTCAGTGTGAGTAATTTTTTCATTCCATACCTCATTTTGATTAAGCGGCGTATTTTACGCCACGAATAGTTGTAACACAAGACAGGCTGTCTAATAATAAGTTCCTGTTCAGGGTTTATTTAGCTGATGTTTTTTGTCAGTGCAGTTTTTTTTAATTTCGGTTAAGCTTGTTATAATCTGTTTTTTTAATTTTCACACGAGGACTTATGGCTAACGTACTGACAGAATTGAACAACCGTGTTTTCACTATTACCATTAATCGACCCGATAAACTAAACGCCCTTAATCAAGAGACTTTAAAGCAGCTTAAAGAGGTGGTTGAGGACGCCGCGGGCAATGACGATGTACGGGTTATTATTATTACCGGCAGTGGCGATAAAGCCTTTGTCGCCGGTGCTGATATCAACGAACTGGCCAAAACCAATGCCAGCACCGGTATGCAGTTCGCACAATTCGGGCAACAGGTTTTTAATACCATTGAAAACTGCGGTAAACCGGTGATTGCGGCCGTGAACGGCTTTGCTTTGGGCGGTGGCTGTGAATTGGCCATGGCGTGTCACTTACGCATAGCCAGTGATAATGCCCGCTTCGGTCAGCCGGAAATTAAACTGGGTGTGATTCCAGGTTTTGGCGGCACCCAGCGTTTAACCCGCTTGGTCGGTAAAGGCAAAGCCATGGAAATGAATCTACTCGGCGATATGGTTTCAGCCGATCAGGCGGAACAAATGGGCTTGGCCAATTTAGTGGTGCCCCAGGGCGAATTGATGAAAACGGTGCATAAAGTCGCTGAACAGCTGGCCCAGTCTGCACCCATTGCCTTAAGTATGATTATTGACAGTATTAACCGAGGACTTGAATGCGGTATGTCTGAGGCACTTGATTATGAAGTGAAAGCTTTTGGTGTCTGCTGTTCCACGGAAGATAAAAATGAAGGCACGGCCGCCTTTTTAGAAAAACGCCAGGCCAAATTCACCGGCCAATAATATTTTATCCATCAAAAAAGCCCGAAACATTTCGGGCTTTTTTTAGTGCTCATTATGTCAATTAAAATTAACTTTGATTCACCTTGCGGTAAGTGTAAATAATCACCGCGATAAAAGTGGCTACGCCAAGCCAGCCGGCCCAGGCAAAACCCTGCATAAAGGGTACTTGCCCCTGGAACGTGACCGCAGCGATGGCCACCAGAACACCCATCAAGGCTTCACCGGTAATGAGACCGGATGCCAATAATAAGCCTGCGGCATTTTTACGGCCTCGAACTTCTTTGGGTTGTTTCAGAGATTTTTTCTGCAAGTAATAGGACAACAAACCGCCGATAAAAATTGGCACTGAAAGCCCCAGGGGCAAGTAAACACCCACCGCCACGGCCAACACCGGAAAACGAAAATCTGAACCACGTTTTTCCTGGATTTTATCCAATACAATCAACGCCACGGCTAAAGCAAAACCGATAAAGATAAAAGTCCACTCAATACCACCGCCGAAAATTCCACTGGCCAGGGCTTCCATCAGTCCGGCTTGCGGTGCCGCTAACGGCTGGGCATCTGGATTCAACGGCGAAGGTCGGCCAATACCGTAACCTTGGTCCAGCACGTTTAACACGAACGGAATCACCAGTGCCGCTGAAACCACACCAACAACTTGGAAAATTTGCTGACGCCAGGGTGTGGCGCCGACCACATGGCCACATTTTAAATCCTGCATATTATCGCCGGCAATGGCCGCAGCGGAGCAAATTAAACCGGCCAGGAATATCACCGCAATCGGCCCTAAGGTCGCAGCCGGACCCTCATTACCCATAATTTGGAATAAAATTAAAGCCGAAACTATCACGGTTGCAATGGTGACACCGGAAATCGGGTTGTTGGATGAGCCCACCAAACCAGCCATATAACCGGCCACTGAGGCGAAGATAAAACCAAATACCAACATCAACACAGTCATGATGGATGCAATCATAATAGCATCCGGGTAATCACCGAGCGCACTTTTAAAGATAAAAAATACCGGCACAATCGCCAACAAAACCACCAGACCTACATATTGAATCGGGGTATCAAATTCAGTGCGTGGAATACCGCCTTGATGATTGTCACTGTTTTTATAGGCATCCAGGCTCGATTTCACGCCTTGCCATAGCGGTTTAGCCAGGCTGATTAATGACCATAAACCACCAATCATCATGGCGCCGACACCAATGCGTCGGTTATTCTGCCAGGATTCGCCGGCAATCTGACCCCATTGAGCTGCCGTCAACTGCGTCACCGGTGTCGCCGTATCAATACCGGTGGCTGCCATAATGGCATCACCATTAAAGGCCCAATTAAGTGGTACCCCGATTAAGGTACCAATAACGCCGCCCAGGAAAACCAAAAAGGCAATATTTAAACCAACAATAAAACCGACCCCCAACAGAGCCGGACTCAATGTGATATTGGCCATAAACAGATAACTGCCGCCAAAAAAGGATTTAACCGTAGCCAAACCCGCGGCCAATAAACCAATACCGGACTCTAATAATTTCACCACACCGCCAATGGCTGCGGCTTTAATTAACGTGGCAAAACCCTGAGAAGCCACGGTATCTTTAACATCATGAAGGCGATCATTTTCAATGCCGCCGGTTTTCAGTACCTCAGCCGTGGCCACGCCTTCCGGGAATTTAAGTTTGGCTTCCACAATCAGGGCTTTTCTTAAAGGAATGGTAAAGGCCACACCCAAAATACCGCCGACCACGGCAATGGCTACCATCGGTCCGTAATCATAACCGCTCCAGGCTTTCATAATCACCAAAGCCGGAATCGTGAAAATAATTCCTGCCACCAGTGACTCACCCGCGGAAGCCGCGGTTTGTACCATATTATTTTCTAATATGGTCGAGCGTCTAAATAACCGTAATAAACCCATGGACACAGCAGCTGCTGGAATTGACGCAGACACCGTCAGCCCCACCAGCAAACCTATGTAGGCATTGGCAGCAGCCAGAACCATAGATAATAAGGCACCTAAAATAAGCGCTTTTACTGTTAATTCCGCGATGTTTCGCTCGGCCGGTACCACCGGTATATCGACTTGGTTATCCGCCATAAGGCCTCCTCTTATTTAGCATGATATGATGAAAATTTTGAGTCATTCTTTAACTGCCCAAAAGTCTCATTACGTTAAAAACTCATTATCATACTGGAATTATCTTAGGCTTGCATGGTTTTTAGAACGGCAAAAAGCACAAATATGTGGGCTTTGTATCACTTCAGGTTAACTAATACATCAGAATATGGTTACCACTGCAAAAAATAAGTCACGGCCACGCCAAATCCTTCACCGGGTAAGCGAAATGCAGTTAAATCATTGCTGTCAAAACCGACATCCGAGTTCAGATTATTACGGTTATAACCGCCGGTGTGGTCATAATAACGCTTATCAAAAACATTACTAAACTGAACATTAATACGTTGCATTTGGCCAATCTTATAATCAACCGCTAAATTCAAGACGCCATAACCGGGTGTGGTTTTTTCATTATTCGTTAATGAAACCTTATCCTGTTTGGCGACATTGACCATTTCAGCCGAATAACGCCAGGCGTTATGCTCATAACTAATCTCTGTACGGCCATTCAATGGTGCAATGCGGTATAAATTATCATCAATATCACGCCGCTGACCACGCACATAACTGCTGACATGAGTAAGTGACCAGCGATCGGAAAAACGATAGCGCAAGGTGACATCAGCGCCATACAATTCAGCATCAACGTTGGCATAACGTAAAGTACCATCCGGTGCCGGCATCAGGGTATTGGGAACACCTTGAATATAATCGTCTATACGGTGATAAAACAGATGGGGTTCCATTTGGAAATCACCGCGTTGGTAAGCAATGCCCCATTCCAACTGATAGGCGGTTTCCGAATCCAGTGCTAAGTTGCCTAAATATTGGCGACCATCGGCCAGGCCTGCAGTGGCTTCCAGCGGCAGCCATAAATACAGTTCCTGATAACCGGGTGCGCGATTTTTCACCGCCACGCCATAATCCATATGGAGGTGCTCATTGACGCGGTGTTTCCAGTTGAAGACTAAATCAATATTGCTGTCACTGGTTGCTCGATCAGCGGCGTTGAATCGATCGCGTAAGGTGCGGTGCAAATGACCCATATCGTTATTCATCACCGCCATTGAACTGGCCACATCTGCTGCATCCTGTGAAACGTATGTGGCACGCAAACCCAACACCAAACTGTGTTGTTGATTTAATTGTTGCTGCCATTCTGCAAATGCACTGTGTCGCTGGCGCTCAGTATCATAATTTTTTATAGCCAACATGGCATTGGCGGGACTGCTGATATCGGCACCATGTTCAGTCATGTCATAATCATAACCCAGCAGTAATTCACCGGAAGTCCACTTCTTTAGTGCGCCAAAGGTTAAAGCGGCTTGAGATAACGTGGTAAAAGACTCTCGATACATGGCCGGCATTTGTTGGCGATAACGGTAATTGTCCATTAAGTGATCGGTGTCTTGAATTGAGCCATCCACAAAAAATGACCATTCATTGTCCAGATTCTGATTATATTGAACAGATGTTACCCCGCCCCTGGCATAGGTAATATCCATGGGTAAAGCCGGAGTTCCTGTTTCTCCGGTATCATTATAATTACTGGCAATTTCAAAGAAGCGGTTATCGTCTTCATATTGATAAGCCAGCTTATAAAATTCACGATTGATTCCGGTAAAATAGTTGCTGCCACCGGGAAATTCATAGCTATCAGCATCTTCATAGGAAACGCCCAATTGCCAGCCGTGATGGCCTTTTTTAGCCGCCAAATTAACACCGCCTAACACACCTTGATTGACACTGTTATAACCTAAATTAAGATCACCGCTTAACCCTGATTCCTGAGTGGCGATTTTCTTACTAATCACGTCAATACTACCACCAATGGTTTCCATGCCCTGACTAATCGGACTGATACCGCGATATAATACCACGGCATCAACCTGGGAAGCCGGCAGATGACTCATCGGTGCATCCATGGCATTGCTACAAGATGACAACACTTGATGACCGTTATTGGTGACATTGACGCGATCACCGAATAAGCCGCGGTATTGGGCAATACCACTTAAAGAACCATTGCGATTGACATTTGCACCGGGCATTTTTTTAAGGACTTCGGCGGTATCCGACATCACTGATGACTGTTCGGGGAATAATTTAACGGACGGAAAATCGACAGTCACACCGGGAACGACAATATCATCTAAGTATGTTTCACTCGCTAATTCTTGATCAGAGGCCATGGCCATTTGCATGGTTGATAACAGCAAGGACAGGTTGAAAAAAATTGGTTTCATGTTTTATCACAGACCTTTGAAAGAGCGGTATTTTATAAATTCAACGCGACATTGTGATGTGACAAATTGTCGCACTCAATAAATATTGGCCTTTCACATTTCTTTGATACCGGCTTTGGCATCATGGCATTAGCTAAACTATCTTCGGTTTGTCTTGGGTTTACGCTAAAATAGAGCCTTTTTTGACCATCTCCAAACGGATAATTGATATAAACCCATGAAATATATTTCCCTGCGCGGCGTCAGAACCCACAACTTAAAAAATATTGACGTCGATTTACCGCGTGACCAATTCATAGTCATCACCGGCTTATCCGGTTCGGGCAAATCTTCGCTGGCTTTTGATACCATTTATGCCGAAGG
>CAZLAW010000091.1:0-8806 GCA_964557625.1 uncultured Marinicella sp. | reverse complement strand
GCGCTCTTCGCCGCTGATTCGCTTCGCTCACCAACCGGCTCGGCGGGTCGTGCTGCTCAACAGCACTCCTTTGCGCACTATACAGCACAAACACTCAATTGCTACTACTGATTATAAGTTCTATCATACTCACTACAGGTTAACCAAACTTTTATTTGCCGTGAAAAAGAGAATAGACACGTCTCCTCACCCTTTTTTTGTATTGCGATAGGCCGAACGAACACCCCCCTGCACCCCTCTCAAAAGGGGATTGGATTTGCTCCTTTGTTTATCAAAAACAGTACAAAAATTGATATTTTTGCTTCCCCTCTTGAGAGGGGATTGAGGGGTGTGTTCCACCAGTTTATCATTGTTCAAACCCATCTTTAAAAATCAGCATTTGATGAATCCAGTCACGAATCAACGCCTGGTCCGTCAGGCTTAAAGGGGGTGCGTCACGGGGCATGCGATTACCGGCCAGTTGACCATTGCAGTTGATCTTAAAGAACAGATAGCTCATGCTCACTGTGCCGGGTTCTACGCGATTCAATTCAGGAAACTGAAAACTGGGTACCGCCACAACATCCTGTGCGCCCAGGGTTAAATCCATAAAGGCGATCGGATCCGGCGGACCGTGACAGGCAATACAGTGTGTATCAAATATCGGTTGAATATCGGTGCCAATAGCCACATCCGGTGTTTCCGGAATGGTGCTTAAATCATCACAACCGCTGATTCCGGCGAACACCGTATTCGTCCCTATTATTCCGCATAAAATAAACCAGATTAAAGGCATCAGACACTATTCATAAAGCCCAGATCATTGGTATTAAATCGACCAATATTGGGCAGGATATCCGGTATCTGACTGATGTTCACGCCAAACCATTGCGCCAGTGTGGCGGCATATTCATCCACCGCGATGGTTGGAATACAGCGACCATGATCACTGACAGAATCAAGACTGCCCGGTTCAATGATTGGCATATCGCCATAAAAATCACCACCATTGACGGCACCACCCATGACAAGATGACTGGCGCCCCAACCATGATCAGAGCCCTGACCATTGGACACCCAGGTGCGAGAAAAGTCAGACGCGGTGAACAAAGTGACTTGATCTTCCATGCCCAATTCAGCCATGGCGGCCTGAAAAGCGCTGAGTGCACCATCGACATTGTTCATGCCGATACCATGATCATTGAGGTGATTATCATGGTTGTCAAAACCACCCAGGCGGCAGAAAAAGACCTGCCGGTTCATGCCCAAATCTGACTGTACTGAAATCATGCGTGCCACCATTTCAAGCTGTTCAGATAAGGTGTTCCAGCCATCTTGCTGCGGAAATTGAGTGGTTAACGGGGTGGCATTATCTAAAGCGGTAGAAATCACCCCATCTAAATCCAAAGAGCGCCTGAAAATATCCGCATAACCTTGTTTAAACACATTAGTCTGGGGCGCATCCATTAATGCATTGATGGCTGCCAGCCGAGCAGGCCCCGCACCCCATTGCACATCGTTTAAACTCAAACTGCCCTGGTTGGTCATGTGGTATTGGTTAATCGCCTCACCCACCTGCAGTTGATTACTGCCCGATAAGGAGATGTTCATGGACAAATCATGACCGTTATTGATGGTATTGTGGAGTAAATCGGCGATCCGACCGCTCCAGCCGGATAATGAGGCCTGGTCAGCCACCGAAGTTTGCCATTGAATTTGTTGATCAGAATGGGAAAATAAATTGGGCGGTACCGGCACCGAGCCGTTGTTATATTGGGCTTGATTAATGGGATATGCCAGCGAACCGACATTACTGACCACAGCCACTTTATTCTGGTTAAATAAGGTCTGTAAGCCGGTTAAATTGGGGTGCAAGCCCCAATCACGACCGCTGTTATTGATAGGAGAAATGGGCAGCAAGTCGGTGAAATTCAGCGCCAAATCACCCCGTACCTGGGCATAGGCTGCATGCTCTGCTGTACCACGGGGCACCACCATATTGGCCGAATCATTACCACCGTCTAAAAACACACAGACTAAAGCCTTATAACCGGTGCCACGAATACCACTGTTATTTAAAGCCGCCGCCCGGGCAACCTGTAACAAACCACCGGCAGACAACAAACCACCGGCGGCCAAAGCGGTGCACATGGATCGTTTTAAAAAATCTCTTCTTTTCATGTTCATAATCCTCTTAACGTTGCACCACAAAATCCGGTGACAGCACCAGAACATAGATTAAGGACGCCAGGCGGGTAATTGCCGGCTCTTGACTAATGTCATTCAATAAATTTAAACCGGTGGCCCGGGTTTGCGGTGACATCTGCCCCGAAAACAACAATAAATCCAGATGATCTAACAAAGCCGACGGGTTATCAATCAACAATAACTCTCGTTGTAACTGTAATCGCGGCATATTGTCATTCCAATGGTTGGCCAAATGATGGCCACGGTTAACGGCCTCATTCATTTCATTGGCGATGCTGATAACCGTGGTTTCGCTGGTGATTTGAAATTCCGGTGACACCAGACCCTGATTACGTATCGGTCCCGGTAATTGATACCCTGGTTTAAAGAAATTAAACACCGATGGCGAGCCTAAGGGTCGCTGTAAATAACCGTACTCAGGGTTCCAGTTGCCGTAGCGACCGGTTGGACTGCGCGCTTCAAAAGCCCGTAATATATTCAGGTAGCGCAATAAGGGCTCTTTTAATTTACCGTAAGCGGGGTCACTTAAGTGGTTTGCATTTCGGGCTTCGTCATCGGTTAATATGGCCCGGATTACTGCCGCTAAATCACCGCGAACCCCGACACCATTGTCCGCAAAAATACCCGCCACCCGCTGCACATAAGCCGGTGATGGATTACTGGTCACGAAGCGCTGAATCAATTGTTTGGAGATAAAGGGCGGTACATTCGGGTGGTTGAAAATATTATCCAATGCCGCGGTCAGGTCTTGATAAGCCGTTTGTCCGGCCGGAATCTGAACACCATTGAGCAGGGTTTTGGCATCGGTGTCATGGTAGTCTTCAAAGGGTTCCATCGGGGCGTAAGGATCCACAGTCGGCTCAGTGGGGTTGCACCAGGTCCAATTCCATGCCGGGCATCCGGCATAATTCCAGCCGGTAAACACCCGGGCGAAGTTTTCAATGGTGCTTTGGTCATAGGTTGGAATGGGATTGTCATCGATATCCAGAATGGCCGTGCCATCCATATTTAACTGATGCAGACCGATGGAAAATAATTGTAACACTTCGCGGGCATAATTCTCATCCGGCTGCGTGCCATTGACCGGATCGGCTTTGGCGTTTTTAAACATCCCCAGATAATGCCCCATCATGGTATTCAGCGTGACATCTTCCAGTAAATCACGGTAATTGCCAAAAGCATTCAGGGCCAGCATGTCATAATACTTGGCCAGCCCCATGACTTCATTGCCTAAACTGGCGGCATCTGACACCACAAAAATTTCAGACAAGCCAAATGCCATGCGCTGCCTCAGCTGATCAGGACCTTCGGCGGAATTTAAAAACCAGGATTCCATCCGGGAATTTTGATACAACGGCCACTCCGGATTGGCTAAAATAGCCTGCATACAGGGTTCTTGTAACGTTGCCGGGGTATTAATCTGTTCTGTTAACCAGTTATCGACACCCAGGGCTTGTATGCGTCGAATGTCAGATAAGGTGGGGCCATAGGTTCCCTGATACAACAATCGGGCAGCGGCCTGTTCGGACATAAGCGGACTACCGGGTGCGACCGGAAACATATTTTCCACACCGGATTTGAAAATAAAATCGGACGTACAATACGCGCCCGCAGGACCAAACCAGGTCAATACAATCAACAATAAATATGTTCGGCTTATCATCTACTCGATCCTCAATGCGATTACCATGGTTTTACTATAAAACTTTTTTAAACCAGGGGTGTAAAATGATTAACAATTATTTTAATTTTCAGATTAACGGTCAATACAGGCGTTTAAACGGTTATCAAATTCACCTGAAATACTGATTGTGCACAAAACTGTACGTCTGGAGTAAATCAGCAATACATCCCTTACACTCATGAACAGCGTTGATACGCTCATTTAAAATTAACTAAAAAGAGGATATTAAAATGAAATTAAGTGCACCCAAACAAGTGGTATTTTTGATTGCATTGATTCTGGCTATTCTGTCCATCGTTTCAGCCAAAGTCACCGCCATTCCGGTGATCAGCGGCTATGAATACTGGACGATGACTGTTGCTTTTGTATTACTGGCTTTAGGCAATCTTGTTCGCGGTCTTTAAATACAAATCTTAGGAGACAAAAGCGGCGTTAAGAGCCACTTTTGTTTCGTTTTAAAATATTCACTTATTCAGATAACACGGTAAACTCTAAATTAAACGCAGGATCATTGGGTGTTTTTGCGCTGATTTTTATACCCGCTGATTTATTCGACGCAGCCATAACACTGGGGCTGTAAAGTGGGGTGTTTTGTCTGTTTAATATTTGGGTGTCCACCATAAATTGTTTTTCTGCCGTTGCAGACAGGCTGATTTTGAATTTAATGGTGTATCTGTCTAACTGGACTTCCTGCCATTCATCCAATGGAATAAGCATTTGCTTTTTCGTACTTGCGGTTTCGCTTAGACCTGAAAACTGCTCGGTCACTTCAAAGGCCACCTTAATCACCACTTCATTGTCAGATACTTGAGCCTGTTCTTTATCCTCTTGATTCGCCATGGCAAAGAAAGACAAAGGAATAAACGTCACGAGGCACATGAACATTTTAAATAGATTGGAATTTTTCATGGTTACAATTCGGTACTTATCAAACAGTTTTTTATCGTTCTGTTTTGGGCAAATATTTGACCACGATAGTTCAAACTATTTTCAGATGCGTAATTATGCGAACACTTGGAGATAATTAATTCACCACCAAAGTATCCACCGCCATCGGCACCGGTTCAGAGCGGCCGTAAGTTTGCCACAAACTGGTCATAAAACTGGCGCGGTTTTGATTGGCCGGGCCTTCGGTCCAGTTGCGGTTGCACAAGTCGTTTTCTGAGGGCAGGTTATTTTCGTCAGCAACTTTTTGTAGGAACTCGATATAAGTCTTACTGGCCACCTGATAATTTAAACGGGCGGTCAGAGTGATGGGTAAAGCCACCTGATTAATGTTGATTTGATAGTCGGTCACATCATAATTAACCACTGCACCGATTAAATCAGAATCCGCCGGATAGGTCATACCCACCGGTGCCAGTTCGGGGTTGGCTGCGCCGGTAAAGCCCAAGGGTGGTATGCGGTTGTCTTTAGCGATGCAGTTATTCAGGACAAAATGAAACATTTTATCGCCGTCACCATCCTCAGTCTCACAGGTGTTATTCTGTTCGTTCCAGATGCCTTGTAAGGTTTCATACACCTTTAACTGACTGTCCTCGGTGAGCACAGCAGTGTTGTTGTCATAGGCGCCGGATTGCCAGAATACATTATTATTTACGTCACGGGCCTCGATTTGTAACCACATGCGCCGGCCTTCGGGATAGCCGGTGGGTAGCTTGTGACCGGTCAGGTTAGTCACTTTTACGGCGATATTTAATTGCTGCGCTGTTTGTGACGTCACTTCAGTGGTCACCAAAGCGCTTTGATTCTGCAGCATATTAAACGCATACGAGGTGGTTAAATCCAGTGCACCTTTACGATCCAGACCGGCCGGGTCATTGGCTGCTAAATCATCACCATAGACCGCTTTAATCACCTGTGGAATCCAGGTGTTACCACCGGCAAACTGATGGGTGGGTAAATTCCCCGGACGGTCGTTACCAAAGTTACAGGCCCGGGCATCGGCTTCATGGGTTTCCGGCATATGACAAGTCTGACAATTTTGGCCTGTTTTTAAAACCGGCTGCCGCACAGTGCTCATGGCTTCAAAGGGATCACGATAAATTAAATCCGAAAAATAGGAATTTTTCCATTCTGAATAGGTGCGCTCAATGGGCATCGCCACATCGGTTTGCTGGCCGTTATGCCAGAATTTTCGGGCAATGGTTAATTCACCGTTTTCATACACTTCAGGTGATGAGATATCATGACAACTACCGCAGTATTTTGATGATTCCAGAAACGAAGAATATTCCCAGTCATGAGGCGGCGGAAAGTGATTGTTGTTGTCGTATTTATAAGGGCCTTTACGACAGGGCTCGCCGGAAAAACTATTGGCGCAAACCGCATCGTCCAGCCAGATATCCGCATTCTGTGTGGCTACCGGCTGTCCCTGTGGTGTATGCGATTCAATGCGGTGACAAAACTGACAGGTGACACCGCTGTAATCGTTGTGGTCTGAGGCCGTTTCGGTGAAACTGCCTTGTAAAGCACAACCCTGTGCGCCATTTATATTGACCGCACCCTTACTCATCTGACCGGTTTTCACCACCCGACCGCCATACCAGCCTTCCGGCGTATGACAACGTAAGCAGAAGTCACCAACGCCGGGTATGTCATTATTGGCCACATCCAGCGCCGCCCAAAATAGCGGATCACGCATGGCGTTGGCTTTCATCGACCCAATCCAGGTATCGACAGGCATATTATACGGATCACTGCTGCGCTGGCTGCTTTGATGGCAGCTTAAACAATCGGCAGTACTTCTTAATGGAAAATCCAAGCCCGGCTGACTGCCGTGTGGGGTAAAGTCTTGTGCCTGAATGCAGCCAATATATCCCAAAAAACACAGGAAAATCGATATTTTCTTACAGGCTGTCATCATGGCTACTGTTCTCATGGATTGTTTTTAACAACATTATCAGAATTTGACGGTGTTGTCATTAAATTCACTTCGCTACCATAACAGTCAGATGTGAAAACATCTTCAGGCGAATATTAATTCGTTATCTACAATCAAAATGAGGAAACAATGATGAACACGTTTAAAACATTTTTTTTATTGGTCAGCTTATTTATTTCAACCGCTTTTGCAGCGGTTAATATCAACAAGGCATCTGCTGAGGATATTTCGAAAGAACTCAAAGGCATCGGCATCGTGAAAGCCACCGCTATTGTGAGTTACCGAGAAAAAAACGGGCCTTTTAAAACCATGGAACAATTGACAGAAGTCAAAGGCGTGGGTTTAAAAACCGTGGAAAAAAACCGCAAAAATATCTTGCTGAAATAAGCCATTAAAGCACCACCAGCCCGATGGTCTAATCCACCACCGGGTTGGTGTTGATATTGTCATCATCTTCACCACTCTTCAGATATTTGATGGTCACTTCACGCGAACGACGATTGATTAACTGATTCCGTATTTGTTCATCGGTTAACAAGTCTTCGGCGGACTCTGACAAATGGGTAAATACTGCCTGGTAACTGTCGGTGAGGTTATCGATTAAATCTGCGGTCTTGGCGAAATGTTCTTCCACTTTGTGCTGATAATCGTCCAGGCGTCGTTCCATTTCCTCAACAGAATGCTGCCTGCCTTTACGCCGGTTTATGAGGTACATCCCGGCAATCCCCAAGGCTGTGCCTAACAATACGGCTGACAGAATTAAAATCCACTCACTCATTGCGTTTTCTCTTTGGTTTATTTATCGACTTCTTGTACGAGTACCCACGGCATCATGGTCACCGCTTCAAAACGGGTGTTATTATCCAGCCATTTCCTGGCATGCTCATCATGGGCCCTGACCACCAGTTTAGCACTGATCCAATCTTCAATACAGTCTGTATCATCTGCATGAATCTTTTCAGCCACATCCACCAGATCCAGTTGTGCATCCACCAGCAAAATCACGCCTTTGGCAAAAAACTTTTGCAACTCCAGATAATCAATCGGACCACGCTCTTTGGCTAGCCGTGTTCTGAGGTCATCGGTATCCTCAATATCTGGATTATTATTCTTCATCATCTTTTAACACCATTTCTTCGCGCCAGACTTGCCTTTGGCTGTAAACCTGTAAGCGTTCCACAAAACCTTCACAACCCTTCACTTTGTCCCCTTCACGGCGTTGTCGGTAATCTTTCAATAATTCAGAAAAATCATCAATTTCACTGACTGTTATGCCGCAATAACCGGCCACCACCCAGGATTGTAATTCAATGGCCCCGTTAAAATCAGCAATTTCCGCCAACACCGCTGCTTTGGTATCAATCATCGACCAGGGCATGCGTTGTCGCCCGAATTCACTTTCCAGTTCGGCCATAATTTTTAAGGCCTGATGGCCATTCCGACATTTTTTATCCGGTTGCGTGGCCAGCATCCAGGCCCAGTCGTTATAAGCATATCTAACCCCGCGCATTTTGGCCTCGGCAAACAAATCATAGGCTTTTTGACAATCAACCGCTTCACCGCCGACACCGTACACATGAAAATAAGCCAGACGATAAAAGGCATCACCGATGCCCGCATCTGCGGCTTGTTGCAGCCATTTCTTCGCCGCCGGCCATTTTTTATCGCGATATAACATCAGACCGGTTTCATACATGCCATGCACATAACCGAGTTCAGCGGACTTTTCGAACCAATGTTGTGCCGCCTGTTCATCTTGCGGAATGGTTTGGTATTCATTATCCACCCCTTGTTTAAAGAGACTACCGATAAAAAAAGCCACCTCACCATCACCCTTTTGGACTTTTTCCAGCAAGGTTTCGGGAATCAATTCCTGATAAGCTATCTTACTTTGATCATCAGCAACAGGCTTTTCAGCCAAAGATGGTAAAGCCGTCAATAAAAATATAATTGTCGGTATTTGTTTCATGATTGCGAAAATTCCTGAATCCATTGACTAAATTGTTGACCGCGTTCTTGATAATCACGAAAGGCATCAAAACTCGGTGCAC
>CAZLAW010000090.1:7520-8969 GCA_964557625.1 uncultured Marinicella sp. | reverse complement strand
AGACAATGGAGAACATTATGAAAAGTATATCGAATATAAATTCATCAATATAGTTGCCAAAAATGGCGATGTTGAAAAAGCAGATCTACAGGGTGAAGGCACAGGTACCGCCGGTAATACTGACAATTAATTACTTTGTCAGACAAGTCATTTTCATTTAAAATGACTTGTCAATGACTCATATAACTGTAATCTTATTGTTTTGTTCGTTGTCTGCTTATGCGGGTGAAATACTTTTAGAGGAGTCAGAAGCCAAAATTCACACAGTCCAGCAGGACACGGTTATCCATCTGGATGAATCGCCATACGACCGCCTGATTATGGTCGAAAATCAGGATTTAGATACTTATGGTAGTATCCTATTAAAAGACAAGGAAATTAATTCAGCCAGTTGGATGGGGCCTTACGGCCATTATTTAATCCATATTCCCGCGAAAGAAGCGGATTATAAGATTCAAGTCAGGCCCTTAAAATCAAGTGTAAACAGCACAAAGGTTAAGCTAACTCTGCTTTCCTTAGAAGATAAGTCTGCCTCTTTTCTTGAGGCGGTTCAAAAGTATACCCAAGCCAACGATTTACGCATCAAGCATTATCTCGGTCAGGATAATCACACCCAGCTGGCCATTGAGCTCTTTAAAGCCGCCGCAGAAGGCTTTAAGCAAGAGGGTGCTGATTTTTTTCTGGCGCTGACGCATTTCGAGCTGGGCAATGCTTTGCTTGGTGTGGGTGAGCAACTCAAAGGACTTGAACATCTAAAGCAAGCGGTGGCTTTGTGGTCATTAAATCATCCTATACATGCTTTAAAAGCGACCAACGCGGTTGGTTTGGCCTGTTGGAAAACCGGACAACTCAATAAGGCCTTGCAGGCATTTGAACAGATTATTCAAAATTACACCCCTGACTTACATCCGCTGATGTTGGCCCAGGCGGTGAATAATGCGGGATTAATTAATCTGGAGCTGGGGGAATTCACCCAAGCCCGGTCCCAATTTAAACAATCTCTGACGATTAATGGTGTGGACATTGATTTTGAGAAAGCCGGTGCCGATGAAATTGTGACAGCCATTAGCGAAAAAGATGATATTAAAAATTCAGCGACGGTACTCAATAATTTAGCGCTGGTTTATGATAAATTGGGTGAGCCTGAACGCGCAGAATCGTTGTGGCTGGCCTATATTGAGTTGTCTAAAAATATAATCAATCGAACCACCTTAGCCAAAGCCAAAAATAATTTGGGGATGCATTATTTAAGGAAGGGAGCGTATGAATCGGCGCAACAATTCCTTGAGTCAGCAGAACAAGTCTTTGCCGAAAATACCCAGTCGCGCTGGTTGTCAATGGCGCAACATAATTTGGGCACTCTTTATGATGAGATGGGTTTAACGGATTTAGCCGAAATCTATTTTAAAGAGACCTTTGCATAAATCAGCCAAACTCGCCCATTTTTGA
>CAZLAW010000090.1:0-7510 GCA_964557625.1 uncultured Marinicella sp. | reverse complement strand
TTTCGATAACAAACCAAAATCTATGAATAATTCAAAGGTCTCTTAAAAAAGCCCTGCACCTAAGAGATTCGGATAATCACCCCAAAGGCCATATGGCATCACTTAATCGATTGGCAGCGGTTTATAGAAAACAGCATAAATTACAAGACAGTCTTCGTCTCAGTGAAGAATTATTAGCCCTGGCAGAAAAGCATAACAATATTCAGTATAAGGCTCTAAGCCACCTGAACCAATACGCCATTTACCAACAGCAAGCAGATTTAACCCGAGCCGGTCATCACATTAATCAAGCGGTTAAATATATAAAAGACACGCCCTTTCAGCGCTTATCATCGCGGATACACATCACCCGGGCCGAATTTTTAATCGCCATTGATAATGTCATTGAAGCCGCTGAAATTCTTCAAAAAGAAGTCAAGACCCTGGAGAAAATATGGAACACCCGGTTACTGAACAGAGCCAATAACTTATTAGCCCGAGCACACTATTTAAGCGGAAATTATCCTGCTGCACAACAGGTTATTGAGAAAGAACTGAAGAATATCAATTTCTATTTAAAGAACACCACGAACATAAAAATTGCCAGTCATATACAAGGATTGTTGGCAGAAACCTTAAATACTCAGGCGCTGATATTGCATGAATTGGGGCAGTCAGAACAGGGCTTTTTAACAACCATGCAACACAGTCGGCAATTTCAGACACTGCAAAATAATCTTCGGCACGGTATACAATCTGAGCGTCAACAGGTCGCCGGTTGGCTGCAAACGATTAAAGACAAATCCAAAGCGCTGGAAAATCAGCAATTATCAGCCGATGAAAGGGAATGCTTAGAAGATGACATCATCGAATTAAAAGCGGACATTGATTTTTCCTACAGTCGTACACAATCCCTTAAAAGTCACCAGTTGAGCTTACATGATATCCAACAGCAGCTCGATACAGAAACCTTGTTATTAGTATATTCCATTGGCGAAGCCGATGGCTTATCGTGGTGGATAAGCCGGGATCGCTTTATCACCCACAAAGTGCCGGGTCTAAAGCCGCTCAAAAAACTAATCAGCTTATCCCGCGATGAACTCACAGGTCATCAAACGGGCTATCGGCACAGTAAACAGCTCTCACAGCTATTAACTCAACCGTTGTCTGAATTTAGTGACATTAAAACCATTCAGCTCATCACCGATGAGCCCTTAAATCTGGTGCCATTCAGCGGTCTGCAGGATGTTCGAAAAAACCATGTCACACCGATTATCGGCACCAGTTCAGTGCAAAGAATTCGTTCAGTACAGTCCCTGCATCAGCGTCCTGAGTCATTGAATAAAAATGCCAAAGCTTTGGTGGTTGCCGATCCGGTCTATACCGCGGATGATGCTCGCATGACAGCAAAACTCCGACAACAAGTCGTGCTGAAAAGTTACCCGCGATTGAGTCACAGCCAACAAGAAAGCGATCTGATTAAATCCCGATTAGAAACAACAATCTTGACCGGATTTGATGCCAATAAAACACAGCTGTTAGCGACTGATCTAACACCATTTAATGTCCTGCATATTGCCACCCATGCCTTTTTTCACCCGGAAATCCCCGGTTTATCCTCGCTGGTTTTATCGGCCTATACCGAACAAGGTCAGCCGCAACCAACGGCTTATTTCAGGGCGTTAGATATTGCCGAAATGAATAAGTACTTTGATTTAACCGTGTTAAGCGGTTGTGAAACGGGTATTGGCGCGTCTGATGATGCGTTGGGTCTGACCGGTTTGACTGAATCTTTTCTGCAGGCCGGCTCTGACTATGTGGTCTCAAGTCTGTGGCAAGTTGAGGATCAGGCCAGCAGCCACTTTATGGGACATTTCTACCATCATCTGGCCGCCGAAAAAACAATAGATCAGGCCTTCTGGTCCGCCCAGCAAGCCATGCTCAAAACCCCCCGAACCCGTCACCCCAAATATTGGGCCGGCTGGTTTTTAATCAAACAATAAATGACATTGTCATTATCGAGCTTGATTTGATATCCTCAGCACCTTCAAGTAAAACCAAAACTATCGAACCAATAAACCAAACGTCTCACTGTCTTGGGTATTCAGATTCGTCACTTTCAGTTGATAGTCTCCCGCTACCAATAAGTTCTTGGGCACAAATACAGTCAGCAAATCATCTTTAGACGTTACATGATCAAGACGATAGATTGTTTTCGAATTGTCTGTAAGTTCAACAGCATATGGGTCATCGGACAGATAACCTGCAGGTATTTGAATCACGGTGTTCTGACTGCCATTAATAACGGTATCGGATTCAATGCCGCGATTGGTTGACAGCATAACAATGTCCGGTTGTGACATCGACTGACCGGTGTCTTTGTCCAGAAAATGAACCGTCAAACCACCCAGTACAAAAACCACCGCCATCGCCACGGCCAATCCCACCCGCTGTAAAATATCACTGCCAGGCAAGTGCAAAAATTGACTATGTTCACCCGATTTATCGGCTTGAATCTCTTCAAGACCCTGCGCGAACATCAGATCTAATTGCATATCTTGTAGCGCTTGTGGGTGATCAGCCAGCCAAAAATCAACCGCTTCAGTTTGCTCGGCTGAGAGCTTATTCTGGATGTAATCTTGCAGCATTTTTTCATCAGGCGTCAATTTACTCATGCCACACCCCGCTGCCATTTAAACAAGGTCAACACTATGAAACAGGTTTTTAATGTTTTTATCTGCGGTTTTACGCGTGTTTGTCTTTGAATCATTACCATTGTTATTGTCTGCTTCATTAATCAGGTTTTTGAGTCGTTGTTTAGCGCGATAAATCACCCGATCAAAATGCTCAGATGTCAGTTCCAGTTGCTCACAAATAATATTTTTGCTGATATGATTAAAATAAAAATCCATTAAAATATCCTTATCCCGTTGGGTTCGTAATTCCTGAATGACCTGTTGCACGTAGTTCATTTTATCTTCCCAGATAACCTGAGATAAAATACCGCTGTGAGCATCTGCAATAAAATCAATGCGTGGCTGTTCAACCGCTGAGGCAAATTTTTTGTCTTTTTTCAGGTATTCATAGCCAATATTTATCGCCGTGGTGCGCACAAACGACATAATCGACTCCGGCTTTTTAACCTCACCGTCTTTCAATTTATTTAAAACCAGCAAAAACGCATCCTGAAGTATATCTTCGTGATGACCCGAGCGCGCAAACTGTCGGCGAATAACAAACAGCAACCAACCCTGAATCAGCCGAACAAATTCATCCTCAGCCGCCCCATCACCGGCCATAATTCGCCGCGCCAAAACAGTCGCGCGCTGTGTATGCGAGTTCGTATCCTGTTTATCCAAAGCCAAACCGTCCAACCTCTTAATTTGATTATGATAAATATAATACCGAATCGACATACACATGTCCTCACTAATTTATATACCAAGTGTTTTTAACCCCCAAAACCTCCCATCTAACTAAAAAAATAAAAAATTTTCACAAAAAGTGAGAGAAATTGTCAGTTGACATGATTGACTAAAAAAATTGTTGAAACAAAAAGGTGAATAGCAACAAGACTATTCACCCATGTGTAAAGAAATTCAAACTAATTTATTTAAAACGGTAGGTTAGGGCAATAAACCAACCTGCTTTGTACTTATCTTCAGTTAATGTTGTTATATTTTCCCTTAAAGGATTCTCTTCACTGATATTGGCATATTCACCTAACAACGTTTTTCTTTTGTATACCGATACCCCTGCGGTTAATCCTACATTATCTTTATAGGTGGCATTAATTCCCGCAAATGGCGTTAAATTGTCGGTATCAAGCCCCAACCCTAACGTAGGTCCAGCATTCCAGTTCTTATTTTCGCCCCAAGAATTATTGGTGTAAAAAACAGCAGGAATGAGTTTGTAATCGTTATTGGATGGTTTTTGTTGGATAATATAAGTTCCTGAATCGATCAATTCGTTAGTATAATATTCAGCATCCTTATTGGGAACAATCGCAATACTCCAGGAAGCCACCCATTTGCGTTTGTCTTTGGTATCGATAATTAATGTCCAGGTTGTTTCTTTACCAACTTTTTTTTCTGTAACGATTACAGTTAATTTTTGTTGATTGCCTAAAGTAAATCTTTGAGGTTTAAATGATTTAACTCCTTTTTGATCTTTAATGACAGATTCTTGCTTCTTTAAAACGACTTCATTTGGATAGACCAATGTTTCCCTATCAATACCTTCGATGGTATGCGTTATAGAATAAGAACTATCGTTATCAATATTAATAATCTCGACAGTATATTCGCCGGCTTGACATCCTGAATAAGTCATCAAGTTAGTGTTGACTGATAGATCGATGGTTAAATTATTTTGACAGGTGTTACCTTTAGCGTAAACCAAATTTGAAAGCATTAACAAGGCGCTTAAAACATACTTTATGATCATGATATTCTCCCAATGAAGTGTTTGTATACAGTGGGTTAAAAGGGAAAAAACTATTACTTTTTTAAAAATAAAATCAGTTTTATTAGATTTGAATATCGGGGCTTAGCAAATGGGTTAAGAGAAAAGGGCTTTATTCCTGGTCCAGATTAAATTCAAGGCGGAAAACGTGGTTGTTGTTGAGGTGGTGGTAGGTGAGGCTGGCGTGGTTGTCGTGGCAGAGTTGGCGACAGATGTGGAGGCCGAGGCCGGTGCCGCGGTTGTGGGTGGTGAAGAAGGGTTCAAACAGGTTTTTCTGGGTTCTTGATTTAAGTGGTTCGCCGGGGTTTTTGAAGTCAATGCGATTATTATGAACGCTGATGGTGAGGGTTTTTTCTAGGCCGTGTTTGAGCGCGTTGCTGCCCAGATTCCAGCAGATTTGGTGCAGGTGTTTGGGGTCAAAATGAATGGTTTTGTCGTGCGGACAAACGATATGGATTTTTTGGGCTTCGCCGAGGCCCTGGGCAATCAATTCTTTTTTCAGGTTTTTTAAGACCTCGAATAAATTTAACTGTTCGGGTTTAGCGGTGGTGCGCCGTGACATGGCCAGGATATCTTCGATGATGTGGTTGGCACGTTCAGTTTGATTGGTGATGATGTTGGCAATTTGGCGGTCTTCATCTTGCAGGTGTTCTGATTGCGCCAGTAATTCAGAAGCGGTGCTGATGGCGGCCAGCGGATTGCGAATTTCATGGGCGATGGAACTGGAGAGTTTACCGAGAGAAGCCAGATTCAGCTGCTGCGCGGCTTTTTTGAGGAAACTGGAATCTTCGATAAACAACACCCCAAAGTTCTTAACGGTGTTGAGCTTGGCTTTGCGAATATATAAATCCAGGCCTTGCTCACTGTGGTAAATTTGGCTTTCCTGTTTCTTTTCCATGTGTTCAATAATGGCATCAGGAATAAAGAACAATTCATCACTGTTGAGCAGGTTTTTGGCTGCCTGGTTGGCATGAAGCACCACATAATCGTGTTGGTAAACAATCACGCCCTGGGACATTTTTTCGATAATCACCTGGTTCATGTTTTCCAGGCCGCTGATGGTTTTGCGCTGGCTTTTGTACAGTCGAACAGTGCTGGTGTATGAAACGGATTGACGGATGCCGAGCAGTGCAATTAAAAAATAGGCCAAAGCGTGCAGTAATAAACTGGATTGACTGACGGTGGCCTGAGCAGAAAAGTCAATCACTTCAGGCATTAACCACAATAAAGCCGCGGCACTGAAAGGTGCCATCAATATATTGACGGGTTTGCGATAAAGCATGGCGGCGGAACCAATCGGCAACACAGGTAAAATGGCCAAACCCTGGGCAAAGCCGTTGCTGCCGTATGCCATATAAATTAAAAACAGCAAATCCAGAAACAGCATGGTTTTGCTGATGACAATCACGGCTTTTTGAGACAGGATAAAGGTGGACAACATAACCCAGATACTTAAACCCAAATAGATATTGACGGTCCATAAAACGCCGGGATGAAAATAATCGGCCTGATAGAAATTATCCACCCAGTGATTATTAACCAGCATATAAAAGAACAGACCGGCAAATAAGCGGAACAAATTTAAATAGCGCAGATTGCGTTGCTCAAGCTGCGCTATTTTTTCCTGGTCTTTTAATCGGGTCATGGTGAGTTAAGAAAATCAGTTGACCTGGTCGTAGCTGAGCACACTGCTTTTAATTTGTTTGCGCCAGTATTCCTGACCGTTGACACCCAGTACTTTTATTTCAAGTCGCCGGTCTTTGCGGGGACCTGTAAAAGCGATTTTGCAGTAGTTTCGTTCACCCACCAGGGTGTTTTTAACCAGTCTGGGGTTTTGGCTGATTTGATCCAGTGCGCCAATATGGGTGCCGGCGGTTAACGGTGAGCAGGTAAGTTCATACAGCGGATAGGCATTGTCACGATCGGCTTTGAGTAATTCAGTGTGGTGTTTATCACCACTGAGCATCATCACACCGGTGATTTTCTGATCATCTAACCATTGTAAAAACGGCTCACGTTCGTGGCGGTACTTATCCCAGCCATCGTATTTGTGAAAGTTATTGAGCATTTGACCACCACCGACGATAAATTTAAAGGGTGCGCGGCTGGTTAATAATTGGTTTTTAAGCCAATCCAGTTGTTTTTGCCCGTAATAATGTTTATCCGGTCCGTCAATTTTATTTTCGTGGTCGCGGTAATAGCGGTTGTCTAATAAAAAGAAATCCACATCATTAAAACTGACTTTGCTATAGACACCCGGGTTATCCGGCATGCCATAACTGGGGTTGGCCCAGAAATGCTTAAATATATTCAATGTCTGTTGTTTATAAGCATAGCTTTTGGTGGAATTATCGGGGCCATAGTCATGGTCGTCCCAAGTGGCGTAATTGGGGAATTTTTGAAAAATAGGCTGTAGATACGGAAAACTTTTATGCCGTAAAACCCGATAAAGCAAGCTTTGTTCAGCATCGTAATCGACTTCACGGTAATACCAGTTGTCACCGAGCCACAGCATCATATCAGCATCTTCGGAGGCGATTTGATTAAAGATTTCATATTGGCCGCCATAGGGATCACCGGCACGGTCATAGACGGCCTCATTTTCAAAATTACAGGAGCCGGTAATGATTTCAAAATCCGGTGGATCGCTACGCCATTGCCACAGTGTTTGGGTGTTTAATGTATAGGTGGTGCCTTGGTTCAGTGGTTCGCCATTAAAAAACAGTTGGTAATGATAGCGTGTGCCCGGCTCCAGGTTGCTGAGTTTAAAAGTATGGGACTGGCCAAAATTATTATCTACCTTTGCCGATAAACGTTTTTTATGGTCCGATTGTTGATCGGCCCAGTATTCCAGGCTAAGCTCCCCGGCATCGGGTGCCTGTACCCAGACGTTGGCTGCCCGCAATGCCACATGACCCAGCATTGGTCCGGCGGGGGTGTTTATGGCCGCCAGCGGTTGAAAGAAAAAAATCAGTAGAATGAGTGGTCTTAACATTATTTATCCTCTTTAATTTAACGTAATCTTCACAAAACCCTTTTACCATACCGCCGCATATGAGAAAATACC
>CAZLAW010000089.1:0-8992 GCA_964557625.1 uncultured Marinicella sp. | reverse complement strand
CCGGATTTTGAATCCGGCGCGTCTACCAATTCCGCCACCCCGGCACGGGAGGGATTAGTATAAGTTATTTATTTTTAATGGCAAGGTTTTATCTTAGAAATTTTATCATTTGAATTTGAAATTAACTTTATAGCCCCCAGAATTATGGTATGAAGCAGTCAATGCTAATTTGTTATTAATTTAGGAGAGTCCTATGCAAATCCAAGTAAATCATGATCACAATATTGTCGGTGGTGAGTCGTTACAAAACTATGTTGAAAATTTGATGACTGACGCTTTACATAATTTTAAGGACCAGGTGACCCGGGTAGAAGTTCATGTGGCCGATGAAAATGGGCAAAAAGGTGGTGATGATGATATGCGATGTACTATGGAAGTGCGCTTGCGTGGCTTAAAACCGTTTGCGGTGACCCACCGTGATAAAAATATTCATGCCGCCATTGATGGTGCGGCTGATCGCGTTACACGCTCAGTGCGTAAAACAGTACAGAAAAGGCGGGAAATTTAAATAACATAAAAAAAGGAACCTCGAGGGGTTCCTTTTTTGGTTCTGTTAAGTCTGTTTTAGTCGAGTAAAGAACGTAACATCCAGGCGGTTTTTTCATGAAACTCCATCCGTTGGGTGAGTAAATCGGCACTCACTTCATCACCTTCGATGGCGTCTGAAGTAATCACTGAGCGAGCATGGCGAATGATGGTTTCATGAGATTCGAGCAAGTTCTTAATCATTTGTTTGGCTTCGGGGACTTCAGTTTCTTCTTTGATTTCAGTGAGTTTTGAAAAAGCCTGATATGAACCCGGGGCAAACTCACCCAGTGCACGAATGCGTTCGGCAATCACGTCCACCGCTTCGGCCAATTCCACATAATGTTCTTCAAACAGTTCATGTAAAGTGGTGAACATCGGGCCGGTCACGTTCCAGTGATAATTGTGGGTTTTTAAGTAAAGGGTGTAGCTGTCGGCTAATAACTTACTTAAACCTTCAACGATTTCACTTCTGTTTTCTTGTTTTAATCCTGTGTTGATAGACATAATATTAATCACTCATTGTTGATGAACAATGATTATAAGGTCTGTTACCGACTTTGTAAAATTGATAATTTTGAACACTATGTTCGTAAAAATTGATAGTGGTAATCGATTAATGAATAATTAACATTCTATTGAATAAAAATATTTCAAGGTTTGAGTGTCTTCGCTACCCGAAAACCGAGTCGCGGGTCAGTGAAGTCTGCCCGGCTTTGTTTGCGGTGGCTGCTGTGGTATTCTTCCAGCGCACTGCCCCAGTGTCCGCCGCGAATGACGCGTTTTTCGCAGCCTTTATTAACCCAGGCCTGACCATCATCCGGCGCTCTATAATAGCTGTCATGCCAACAATCCTCGACCCATTCCATCACATTGCCGCTTAAATCATATAAACCGAACACATTGGGGCTGAACTGTTTCACCGGTGCAGGCCCCCAATAACCGTCTCCGTAGCCGTTAACGCCTTCACGCCAACGCACCCGGCTACCGCGCAAACGGTCTTCGCTGCCACTTAAGTTGCCATAATTATTCGGTGGGGGATTAACACCCCAGGGAAAGGGTTCTTGTGAACCGGCTTTGAGCACATATTCGAATTCACTTTCAGACAGTAAGCGATAGACGTCACCGGTTTGTTCAGTTAGCCAATCGGTATAGGCCTGGGTATCCTGCCAGGACACATGAATAACAGGCAGATTACCATCCGCTCTTTTGCCCAGGTAGTCATGGCGCCAATATATGCCATGTTTGTTTTTAAAGCGTCCGGTACGCGGGTTATAGACCACACTTCGGTTGAGTCGTTCAGCGGTGGTTTTGTAGCCACTGCTGCGAATAAATTCTGCGAACTGATTGACCGTGACTTCATGTTGACCGACGGCAAAAGCCTTTTTGAAATTGACCCAATGGGCCGGTTGCTGGTATTTTGGGCCATCGGCGCGGCCCATAAAAAAAGTACCCACGGGCATCACCACCATGGTTGGGCCTTCACCACCTTGCGACAGAGGGTCAGTAAATACATCAAAAACGGCATAACGGCCGTAGGTTTGGGCTTGTTTAAGTTGTTGTTGGTAGGGTTGCAATAAGTCAGCTTGTAGATTGAGTTGCTTCAGTTTATTAAGCAGTTCTTCTGCCCGTTCCAATTGCAAGGATTGGATGGCCAGATAAAATTGGCGATCCAGATAATTAAAGCGTTGTTGTTTTTGGGTCTCCACCTGCTGTATGGTTGTACTGTATAAAGGGTGTGTATTATTGAGGTTAGCTAAAATGCGTATTTGTGCCTGCGCCACATCAAAATCACCTTCTTCGGCTGCGCGGATAGCCTGCTGACTGACGGTGGCCAATAATTGATTTTCTAATTCAATCAGTGGCGGATAATTGGGGTCCAATTGTTGTGCCTGCTGAAATTTATGGATGGCATCTTCGTGGTTAAAGGCGTATAAGTCATTATTGAGCAATAATTCCCGGGTTTCCTGGGCGAGTCCTTTTAATGTGAACAGGGTGCTGATGTGATCGGTGTATTCAGCAATTTTTGGATCCTCTGGTGCCAGTGATTTAAGTCGTGCCGTGAGTGCCGTGAGTTTTTCCGCATCGTAATCAGCCATCGCCTGACCCGCCGCCTCATACAAGCGTGCGTGCAAATCGGTCATACATTGTTGCAATTGGGGTGAATCGTGACCGGCATTTTTGGCGGCCATCAGATAAAACAGCGCGTTTTGACCTTCAGGAAAAAACACATGGCCATTGTCAATGGCCAATTGGGCCAGGGTCAACAAATCATCAGCGGTCAGGTCTGCTTGGTTAAAATTCTGGTCTTCCGGCAACCAATTGGGGATTTCTACCCGGGTGCGGATGGTTTGCGGTAAAGCCGGTTCCCGGTCTTCAGTTTGTGGTGTGGGTGTGGTTTTGAGGTCAGTGGTTTGTTCGACCGCCATTAAATCCGGGTCGTCCGATTGGAAATAATTGGGCCCCGTTTTTAACACATACAGCAGGCCGACCAATGCCAGCCAGATCAAGGCCATGATGATTTCTTTAATGCTCATCCAAACAATGGTCTCGGCTGGTGTTACAAATACGCAGGTCACGTTGTGGCGCAATGCCTTGCGGATGCTGTTTTAAATAGTCACTCAATAAGTATTTCAACTCACTGCCATTGGCATCACAGCGTTGAATCATGTTTTCATGAACCATGGTGTAACCATCCTGATCGGTGTCTGATGACAGCAAATAATGGGGCATGACAACCCGTACTTTGCCTGTGGACTTATCAGACAAGGGCAGTGAATCATGGTGCAGATGAATGTGTTCTACCGATTCTTCTTCGGGGTTATGAATAAAAGACAATCCACCCACTTGCAGCCAGTGTCCGTTAGCGGTCCAGTTAGACACACTGTGTTCTAAAATATCCACCAACAGCATCTTCGGAATCTCAATCAGTTGTAAGTTACTCGGATAGGGGAACATTTCATGCAGATGTTTGGCGGTGATATCGCCACCTGCCGGGATGTTTTGGTTTAAGCGAATACTGCCGGAATTAAGTAAAGCCACTTCGGCACCACAGGCGCTGAAGGCTTGAAGACTCAAGTCTGCCAGTAAATTTCCTAAATTGGTCTCAAAACGGCGAATGGTGGTCTCTTCAGCCACCAATTCTGTGCGGGTGGTACCCAAAATCTGTTGCAAACAGCGCGGTTCAGATTGATGTTGCGCGCAATACTGCTGTTCAATCTCGGCATTCAGTTGGTTCACCAGGCTTAAGGTCTCGGCATCGGGTTCAATATGATCAGTCAATGGCACAATTTGGGGCACCAAAGCCACCTCGGGTCGGGCTAAATTCAATGTCACCACCACCGCCGAAGCGGCATCGGCATCGGCTTTTAATACCCAGCGGCCGTTAACCGTTTCAGCCTGAGCGAAATGCTCATGACCACCGAAGATAATGTCCGGTCGCTGTGCCTCAGGCAGGGCCAGCATGGCCAGATCATCGGGCATGGTTTGGTGGGTCAGGGCTATCACAAAATCAGCCCCCGCACGGCGCAACATCGGTACATAATGGGCGGCGGTTTGTTGAAAATTATCAAAGGCCTCAATATACTCAGGATGCGCCATATCCGTGGTCACACTGAAAACACCCACCTGATAGGGCCCGTATTGTTTCAGAATATAGGGCTGAAGATGATCTGACCGGATACCGTCTGCTGCCCATTCTATATTACTGTCCAGCCAGGTGAATTCAGACTGCGCCAATAAATCATTCATCAGCGGCACATGTTTGAGCCGGCCTTTGTCAAATTCATGGTTGCCGAAGGTCACCAGCATGTCTTCATCAAAAGTACCGGCCCGGCCGTCCAGAAAATTCATGGTTTGGATCATGGCCCGACCATTGTCCTGCTTACTGTTAAAAGAGGGGTGTAAAAAATCGCCGGCATGTAGCAGTAATACGTAGTCAGATTCTGCTTCAAGCTGCGTTCTCAGTGCACGAACGCGTGCCAGACCACCGGTTTTACCCTGGTTGATACCGGCAATGCGATAAACATCGTTGACTGCCAGAATTGTGAGTTGACTGTCTTCATTATTGATTTTTTTGGTTGCATGTTGGCAACCGGCCAATACAATGATGAGTCCGATATAAAAATAAATGCTGATTCTTTTCATGACTAAAATTCTATCAAATTATGAATTCATTGATGACATAAATGTCGCTCAAAAATTGCTCACGGCGGTGGATTCACGGCATTATTACCCGATGGACACCGAATTCGAGCGGTCCCGGACCTTTTATCTGCATCCGGCCTTACTACAAGTGCATATAGATGATACCTTTTATTTGGTGGATATTGCCATGAAAGAATTGGCTGAAGTGTTTTTACCTGCTTTTCAAAAGCTGATATTACATTCGGGCTCTGAAGATTTGGAGTTGTGGCAACAGGTCACCGGGCAAAAACCCGAAGCGGTGTTTGATACACAAGTGGCAGCGGCTTTGGCGGGCTATTCTTTACACACCTCATATCAGAATCTGGTGGAAGCTGAATTTGATGTCAGTTTAACCCAGGGCATGAGCCGTTCCGACTGGTTACAACGGCCGTTATCAGATGAGCAAAAAGTGTATGCAGTTGAAGATATTTATTATTTGGGTGATCTAAAAAAACGACTCAGTGACCACATTAGCCAGCGTGGTTTAATGCCTTTGTTTGATGTTCTGATGCAGCAACAATTGACCCAACTCGACCAAGATGTTCATAATGAAAAATTGTTTCAAAAACTGGTTAAAAGTAATCGCTTATCAACTGTGCAAAGTGAGCGTTTATGGCGGGTGTTGTTGTGGCGTGATCAGTTGGCGCAACAGCGCAATAAACCCCGCAACTGGATATTAAAGCCACCTGAAATCGTGGCTGTCGTGCAACAGGTGAATCAATTTGAAGATTTATTTGACATTGGTTTATACCCAAAATTTGTTAAATACAATGGCCGAGCTTTACTGGCGGCTTTACATGGCCAGGATACATGGCAGGATACCGAGCCGCCGCAGATAATTAAACTCAACAGCCGACAGGGCCAGCAGCTTCAGGCGATGAAAAAAGCGGTTAAAGACAAAGCCACTAATGCCGGCATCGATCCGGCCTTGATTATCAATAACGCCGGTTTAAAAGCGCTGGCTTTTCAAGGTGATGCGTTGGAGAATTTGCCAACCTGGCAAGCATTAATCGAGGCGGGGTTTTGAGCGTTCCGGTTCAGAGCCATCGGGACAGGGCTTAAACGCACAATTATTTTCAGGATCTCGTCCGACGTAACTGCCATCATCACATTGTAAAACTTCCTGGGTACAATAGACTACAGGCTCTTTTTGTTTAGATTGTTCAGGGCAGGCATTGAATGAACATTCATTGTTAGGATTTCGCTTCACAAAAGACCCGTCAGGGCATTGTTTCATATCATCCTGACATTTGATATTTGAAGTCGGTTCCGGGCAGGGGGTAAAATCACAATTTAAGGCCGGATGACGACTGACAGTCTGACCATCAGGACAGACTTTGGCGTCCTTGGTACAGGCAGCTGGTACAGTGGATTTGTTGGGGTTTTCGGTGGTTTCCGTTTGGCAACCTAATACCAAAAACAAGGTTACCCATAAGATGATAAAAAATTTCATGCGGGCAACGGTTTTTCCCAGAACATGGCCTGGCCATGGTGTTCATCCAGTTGATAAGGTTTAAAGCCAAAACGCTCATAAGCCGCTTGCGCTGTGGTGTTGCCGGTGACCACTTCAAGGGTCAGCTTGCAACATTGTCTTTGTTGCGCAATATCTTCCACCAGATCAAACATTTTTCGGCTTAAGCCCATGCCGCGATACTCTCCGGCCACCACCACATCATGGATATTAATCAGCGGCTTGCAGGCAAAGGTGGAAAAACCTTCAAAGCAGTTAATCAAACCGGCCGGCTGACCATCCACGTAGGCCAGAATACTGAACGCATCCGGACGGTCCGCCAGAGCCGAAATTAAGTTTTGTGCAGTATAGTCACTCAAGGCCATGCCACCGCCCATCGGATCGGTGGCATAACAATCCAATAACTCAATCACATGCCGTGCATGTTGTGGGTTATGGTAATCTGCCTGAATAACCTTAACCGCCATACATCACTCGCGTAATTTAGCCAGTAAGCGCAATAATTCAATATACAGCCACACCAGTGTGACCATGAGGCCAAAGGCGCCATACCATTCGAAATGCTTGGGTAGGTTTTGTTCACTGCCGCGTTCGATAAAATCAAAATCCAGCACCAGGTTTAAGGCCGCAATACCAACCACAAAAATACTTAAGCCAATACTCAACATGGAAGCATTTTCGGTATTAAAGTAACTGATGTTGGTACCAAAACCAAAATGAGCCACCAGGCTAAAGAGATAAAAGACGGCAATGCCCATGGTGGCAAACACAATCACTTTTTTAAAGGTTTCGGTGACTTTAATCAGGCCGGTTCGGTAACTGAATAACATGGCAAACATCACCGCGACAGTGAGTCCCACGGCCTGCGATACAAGTCCCGGATAGCGGGCTTCAAAAATGGCTGAGACACCACCGACAAATAAGCCTTGTAAGACCGCATAAATCATTGAGCCGGCCACTGCAAATTTGGGTTTAAAAGCAACGACTAAGCCGACGATTAAACCGCCAAACATACCGGTCAGCATCAGGGTGCGACCTAATCCCGGATCATTGAGCATGGTTTGCCAGGTCCAGGCACCCACCGCCACCATAATCAGCAGTAAGATGCCGGTTTTGTTAACGGTGCCGTTGACCGTCATACGCTGTGAATCATCCCGAATCATTTCATCCACCGGGCCTAAGCTGACCGCGTGTTGTTCAAATTGATTCATCGCCGGATTGGCGGTTTTCATGTTATTTAAATTCATTGATAAACCTATAAATTAATGATTGAAGGAATTAATAAACATTATATAGGTTCAATTTAACAGGGTACAAGCGAAATCGGCAGACGGGTGGGAAAATGACAAAAAAAATGTTCAGTTACTTGCGATAGGTCATAGAGATGACAACCAATCTGCTTCCCCCGAAATTGATTGGGCGACCACATCCCCCAATGGGTCGATTCTATCGTGCCTGAGGACCGGCACCAAATAACTGAACATAAAGCATACAACCTGATCATTTTGGCTTTTAATCTTGTTAGTGCCACAATGCATTCATTCAGGTAACATCTATTCATGTAAACGATACTCAATCGCTGTTACCTCTATAAGCGAAGAAATGAAGCAAAACCCTCAAAAAAAATTGATTAATTTTTATAGGGTGTCTAAAACCCAATCATTAGGGCTGTTTACGAATGGTTAAATAATCTCTGGCCTGATGCATCAAGTGGACAAAGGCTTGTTGGTGATTGTTGTGCAATATGCTTTTCAACCGGTTAATGCTGTCATCCAGGGCATTGATGATGGTGGGGCTGTATTGATTAAGCTTTTGGATTTCGTAGTATAAATCGGGATTCTCGTGGGTCACACTGGCGGCAATTCGCCATTGGGCATCAAAGGTGGTGCTGGATAAATTGGCCAATAGGTCGGCGGCTTCACCGGATTCTGCCAGCACAGTCATAAAAATTATATTCAATAAATGTGACAGCCCGAGCACGTAACTGATTAATCGGTCATGGTCTTCGAATTTCATCTCAACACGTTCCACCATGGTGGGTTGAAACAATTGTTTGGCGCTATTTAAGGCTTCATCGTTTCCCATGTGAATAAAAATAACGTGCTTATTCGATAATAATTGGCTGTCCGGTCCAAACATGGGATGGATGGAAACCACCCGGCAACCGCTGTCGTGTAAAGCGCGCAATGGTCGTCTTAAGGGTGTTTTAATGGAGCTGATATCCATGATGATGCCTGATGGCTTGAGTTGCTGAAGCCGATTCAGTATTTCAACACTTTTTTGAATGGGGGTGGCAACAATAATAAAATCATGGTCCAGTTCAAGGGTGCTGATGTCGGCAATAAAATTATTCTGATCAGCTAGTGGTGACAGGTCATTGATGTCAACGGTGAAGTTTTGTTCCTGGAGAAAATGGGCAAACCATTGACCCATTTTGCCGTTACCACCGATAATGAGGGCTTTTTTATTCTCACCATAACCTGAATTTTTTACCTTCTGCACTTCTTGTTTGCTTAATGAAGTCTCAATAATCAACTCAAATATCTTTTGCGCAATGTCCTGATTGAGTTTTTTCTGCTCGGCCACATCACGGATGTGGTTGATGACCTGTTTCTCGCGACCGTAGTCGCGGGTCGGCGATTTTGTGTCCAACTTCACATTTCCAATCTGTTCAACATTAAACTGACGTTCAGCGATGAGTGCTATAATTTGTTCATCGATGTCATCAAGACGCTGTCGTAATTGATTTAATTTTTGATTTTTCATATTGATTGTCAGTAAATTTAAGCGTAAATTGTTACAGTATAATGA
>CAZLAW010000088.1:1926-9063 GCA_964557625.1 uncultured Marinicella sp. | reverse complement strand
CAGGATTAATCATCATGAGTAAACAAATCATTAAACCGTTTGAATTATTACTGCAATATGAGCGGCGGAGTTTAGCGCATGCTTTAAGTGGCAGCAGTGATGAGGGTGAGCGCGGAGATTGGTCGGGTATTGGTTTTAAGATTGGTGATTTTCACTTGGTGGCCGAAGTGGACGATGTCAACGAAGTGGTCATTCTGCCCGAGTTGATTCGTATCCCGGGTATTGACAGTTGGGTATTGGGGTTGGTGAATATCCGCAGTAACCTCATACCGGCGATTGATTTAAAAGCATTTTTAACCGATGAACCGGCCAAAATTACCAAACACAGTCGCATGTTGGTCATTAATCAACCCGGTGGCCAGGCCGGTTTGGTGGTGGATGAAGTCTTCGGACAACGCCATTTTAATCTGAGTGACCGGCAGGACATAGAAGGTGATGATGATTCACGGGTATATTTATATTGTGATAAGTATTTCAGTCACGATGGAGTGGTTTGGAATGTGTTTGAAATCGAGCAATTGGTTTCGGACATTAAATTTCAAAATGCCGCCGTTTAGTTTAATAGAGGTAGAGATAGTATGAGCAGTACAACTGTAGATATCGACCAACGAACACGTACCTTGCCCTTATGGCAGTTGATGGTATTGGTTATTTTAGTGATGGCTTTCTTTGGTCATTCTGTTTGGTTGGCGTCGGTGGAGTCCAATCGGGCCGAGCAGATTCAGGAAGTGGATAAAATTAATATTAAAGCCCAGCAGTTGTCGCAATATGCGCAGCGTGCCAGTGGGGGTGATATTGATGCATTTGGTCCGTTAATTAATGAACGCCGAATCATTAATGATACCATGGCTTCATTAGACAAAGGCGGCCCCAATTATCCGGCATTGCCCACCGAAGTAAACCCACAATTCAGTGCCTTGAAGGAAAACTGGCAAAGTATTAACAGCAATGCCCAGGTGATTATTGAACAACAAGAACGGATTGTTGAATTGGCTGAAATATCAGATAAATTTGCCTCAGAAATCCCCATATTACAGGCCAGTTCTGATGCGGTGGTCAAACGCCTGGTGGCGGTGAACGGCGACCGCGATTTAATTTACCTGGCTTCACAGCAACTGGTACTGGCTGATCGGATGTTGCGTCGCATGAATGAAATTTTGAAAAGTGGTGAATCATCTATCCAGGCGGCCGATAGTCTGGATCAGGACGCCAAACGTTTTCAGGAAGTGTTGAATATTATGTTTAACGGTTCTGATGATATCGATGCCATTTCTGACGACCGGGCCATTGAAGCGCTGGGCGAGGTGTTCAGTGCTTTTGACAGTGTTCAGGAAGACATCACCACCGTATTGGGTGCGATGGAATTATTTGACGCCCAAATTGCGGCCTCGGATATTGAAATTGATGTTGAGTTATTTGTTGCGAATGCTGAGCAGCTGAGAAATGCCTTAGGCGGTATTAAACAAACGGTACCATCAGAATTAATCGGCTGGGTGATTGCCGGTATATCGTTCTTGTGGCTGTTATGGATTTTCAGAACCTTGTCCCGAAATGATCGGGTGCGTGCGGCGGTTGCACAAGAACAAAACGAACGAAACCAGCAGGCGATTTTGCGCTTGTTAGATGAAATGGGTTCGTTGGCGGATGGTGACCTGACTGTTAATGCCACCGTATCTGAGGACATCACCGGTGCGATTGCGGACTCGGTCAACTTTGCCATTGAAGCGTTGCGCTCGCTGGTGAAAACCATTAATGACGCCTCGGTGGGTGTAACTTCGGCGGCTCAGGAAGCGCAGGCCACGGCGATGCATTTGGCCGAAGCATCTGAACATCAGGCCACCCAAATTACCAACGCCTCGGCAGCGATTAACGAAATTGCCGTGTCGATTGATGAAGTATCGAAAAACTCACTGGAATCGGCTGATGTGGCACAACGTTCGGTATTGATTGCCCATAATGGTGCCGAGGTGGTACGTGACACCATTAAAGGCATGAACAATATTCGTACCCAGATACAGGATACCTCTAAACGGATTAAACGACTGGGTGAAAGCTCACAAGAAATTGGAAATATCGTAGAGCTGATTAATGATATTGCTGAACAAACCAATATTTTGGCTTTGAACGCGGCGATTCAGGCGGCCTCATCCGGTGAGTCCGGACGTGGTTTTGCGGTGGTTGCCGATGAGGTACAACAGCTGGCAGAACGGGCGTCCAGTGCAACACGCCAAATTGAGGGTATTGTAAAAACCATTCAAACCGACACCAACGAAGCGGTTAAATCAATGGAACAAACCACCACTGAGGTGGTGGGTGGTGCCCGTAAGGCGGAGGATGCCGGTGAAGCCTTGACCGAGATTGAAACGGTGTCCAATGATTTGGCGGAATTGATTCAGAATATTTCTGAAGCGGCACGACAACAGTCGGTGGCAGCCACCAATATTTCCGGCACCATGAACGTGATTCAGGAAATTACCACCCAAACATCAGCCGGTACCCAGCAAACTGCTGAGTCGATTGGTAATCTGGTGGAACTGGCCACTGAATTAAGAAAATCGGTTGAAGACTTTAAGTTACCTGAGGATGAATTTTATTAATAAAATTGCCGTTAGTTGAAATGTACAAAATGTATAAACAGCAACCGTTTGTTCAGATATCGCCACTGACCGAAGCTGAGTACCAGCGATGGGCCGGTTTGTTGGCTGAGCGATTGGGCATTATTGTGCCGAAAGAACGCAAAATGTTTCTGCAGTCAAAAATTTGGTCGCGGATGCGTGAAATTGGTTATCAACGGTATGACAAATATTGGGATTTTATTAATTCAGGGGTGGAAGGCAACCTGGAGTGGTCGCAGTTGGTGGATCGCCTGACCGTACATGAAACCTCTTTTTTTCGCCATCAACCGTCTTTTGATTTAGTGGCTGAAGATATTCAGTCACATCTGGAGGCAGCTGATGATGTGCTTAAGTATAAAATGTGGTCTGTCAGTTGTGCCACCGGTGAAGAGGCTTACTCTTTGGGTTTGGTGGCGCATCACATTTGTCAGCAAACCGATAAAACCTGCTATTACGGTGTGACCGCAACGGATGTCAGCAGTCCGGCAATTGCTTTAGCCAAGCAAGGTATTTACGGGATTGAAAAAAAAAGTCAAATAAAAAACAGTTATCATCCTTATTTGCAAGTGTTGAATAAAGAAATGTTTACCTTGTCGGCAAAAATTAAACGCCGGATGGCTTTTGGGGTTTTTAATTTATTGGATGTTAAACGACCATCACAGGTTAAATATGATTTGATTTATTGTCAGCACGTTTTGATGTATTTTGAACGGGATGTGCGACGACAAATATTAGATGGATTGGTCACCCACTTGAGTGCCGGTGGCTTGTTAATTTTAGGGCAAACTGAAATCAATGCATGGTCACACCCGGCCATGCAACGGGTGGAAAAAGGGCGAACTTTGGCATTTAGGCTTAAATAATTATGAGTAATAAAGACAACATAGATTTCTCTACATTAACTTGGGTTAAATCAGAACTTGATGAAACCTTAAATCGTGCCAAAGAGGCGTTGATGGCATATATTGAAGAGCCTGAAGACAGCAATCAGTTGCAGTTTTGTATCACCTATCTGCACCAAATTCAAGGCACCTTAAAAATGGTCGAATTATATGGTGCCGCGATGGTGGCTGAGGAAATGGAAGCGGTGGCCAAAGCCCTGTTGGATGACAGTATTGATGACAAAGATGCGGCTTTTGATGTGTTATTGCGCAGTATTTTACAATTACCTGATTATTTGGAGCGCATAGAATTAGGTCATAAAGACGTACCAATTGTCTTGTTGCCGCTGGTGAATGATTTGCGCGCGGTTCGCAGTCAGCGCTTATTGTCTGAAAGTGCGTTGTTTAACCCGGATTTAAATCTGGGTGTCCCGGATCAGATTCTACAGCAAGACATCTCTTTACAAGGCAATCAGTTGAAGACTGCCTTGATGAAACTCCGTTCAGCCTACCAAATGGCTTTATTGAAATGGATTAAACACGATCAAGCCGTACAGGCAATTAATCAGCTTCAACAAATTTTATCGAAGTTGCGTATGGTGCTACCGCAAACTGACTTAAAACAGTTGTTCTGGGTCTACAGTGGTCTGTTACAGGGCCTGGCTGATGAGCGCGTTAAAGACAGCATCGCGATTAAATCACTGGCCGCTAAAGTTGATTTGTTTATTAAAGACATTGCACAAAAAGACAGTCGCATTAAATCCACCGGTCGGGCTTTAACGCGTAATTTTCTTTACTACATTGCATTAAGTGAATCCGGTTCGGACAAAGTGGATACCATTAAAGAATTTTTCCACCTGGATCAATTTATACCGGATGAAGCGGACATTAAACATGCCGAAGGCAGTTTATCCGGCAAAAACAAAGAATTATTACAAACGGTGTCATCAGCCATCAAAGACGATATTTTGGTGGTGCAAGAGTCATTGGATTTATTTATCCGTAACAAATCCGCGCAATTGGATGAATTAACCCCCTTGTTAGGTAATTTACAGAAAATTGCTGACACCTTGGGTATCCTGGGCTTGGGTGTATCCCGTGATGAAGTACTGACGCACCAAAGTGAACTCAAGCAATTCATTGAAGACAACGAACGGCCAAAAGATGCGGTGTTACTGGATGTGGCGCAAACATTATTGCGAATTGAGGCTGATTTGGGTGATCACATTCAATCACTGGGTATTACCAGTGATTCTGAAGAGGGGCAAGATCATCAGATACCCCGATCCGAACAAAAGCAAATTGTTAAACAGCTGGCCAAAGAATCGATTGTTAACTTACAGCAGGTAAAAGCTAATTTTGTGGCTTTTATTGAAGCACCATGGGACAAACATCAGGTGGAAGACAATCCCATGTTACTTAAACAAATTGCCGGTGCATTAAATATTTTGAATTTAACCCGGGCCGGTGAGCATATTCAACACATTATCAGCTATGTTGAACAAGAGATTTTAACCAAGGCAGCCAAACCATCAGCCGCAGAATTAGAGCAACTGGCAACGGTGGTGTCTTCGATTGAGTATTATTTAGAAAATCTCGATCAGGGTAACCGTATCAGAGAAAACCTGCTACAAGAAGTGGGCCATCAAATCGAAGCCTTACAGCACCATGTGGCGCAAGATGATCGGGCGGTTGAAACCATGCCGGACAGTGATGAAACCGCAGAGTCACAAGACACTGCAGTGGATGAGGAATCTGATGCGGAGGATACTGAACAAACCACCGCTGATGATGCTGAAACTGAAGCGGACAAGCCATCGGAAGAAGTTGTGACTACGCAGCCCCAAACAGGTGATGAACGGGTAACCTTTGGTGAGGATGCCGATGACTTTATAAAAGAAGTTTTTGTGGAAGAATTCGAAGAAGAACTACCCCATTTACAATCACAACACCGCACCTGGCAGGAAGACCCGGAGAATAATGAGGAAAAATTAATTGAAGTTCGGCGTATTTTTCACACCTTAAAAGGCAGTGGTCGTCTGGTGGGTGCTGAAATTATCGGTGAATTCGGCTGGAAATTAGAAAACATGTGTAACCGGGCTTTGGATGGGGCCATTACTTACAGTGATAATTTCAAAACCGTACTGGCATCGGGTATTCAACTGGCTGAAGAGTTGCTCCGGGCCCTTAAGGACCGGGCACAGGTACCGGCGGTTTATCCGGTGGTGTTGCAAAACGCAGACAATGTGGCCGATGGCAGTGAACATCTGATTTCTTTGGATGACGTACAACCGATCCATGACACAGAAGATGAATCTGTGGATGAGGTGTTTGTGGATGAACCGGGTATGGAAGAAGACGCGGTTGAACAAACCGAGGCAGCAGAAACTGCAGCGCAAGAAACGATGGGTGAAGATTCATTGGAACAGGATTCGGCGCTTGATGAGCCAGAAGCGTTTGCTGAAACTTCTGAAGATGATGCTGATTTAGACGATTTGGATAAACCCATCGAGTATGAGCCGCCGACCGAAGAATTGGCACAAGCCGCCGATGCCGAGTCTGCATTGTTTGAGGAAACCGATGAAGCCAGCTTGCAACAAGCAGATACCGAAGAGTTACGCTGGGATGCAGATGAAGAGGACAGCACCGAATCAGAAGAAGACCGCTTTGATTTCGCCGATAATGAAGATTTAGAGGCCGAACTGGCCGCTCTGGACGAAGACTCGGAAGAAGATTCAGAAGTTGAATCTGAAGAAGCCGTACAAGAACACGAATCTGATGCCGAAGATGTGGCCGATGAATTGGCAGCTTTGGATGAAGAAACCGAAGAGGATGATGACATTTCTTTGGATTTCGATGAAGATTTGGATGTTGTCGAAGATGAAACCACTGCTGATGAAGACAAGGTTGAATCCGAAGTGGCGCAAGTCGAGGCGGATAAAACTGATGTGGAAGATTGGGAACATGACACCACTTTTATTCAAATACTGCAAAAAGAAGTGGGCGGACACTTAGATGATATGGCGGATCAACTTAATCATTACCGGGATGGATCGGATGCTGTGGTGAACGATGATTTTGTTCGGACCGTACATACACTCAATGGCGCGGCCAGTATGGCTAATGTCAAAGCCATCACCGATATGACCACACCGCTTGAAAAACTGGCTTTGCATTTACATGACGGCAAACAACAATTTAGTGAACAGGACATCGAGAAAATCGAAGCACTAATCCGGCACACCCAAGGTCAATTGGCCTCATTGGGGAACGGAGAAATGCCAAACGATGAAAGCATCAGCGTTTATTTCAAAGAGCGGGTTGCCGGCTTGCGTGCTGATAAAGCCCCGGCTGCGCCCGAGGATTTATTGCTTGATCAGGCTTTGACAGATGAAGATGAGGTTTTTGATACAGAAGAAATGGAAGTAACCACAGACAGGGACGAGTCAGGTGTTGAAGAACTTGAAGAAGCAACACCCGAAGCAACGTTCAGTGATGAAACTGAAGCCGTAGAAGCTGAAGTGAAAGAATCTGAAATGGCTGAATCAGACTCGGATGAACCTGAATTTGCAATGGATGAATTTGAAAGCCTGGACACTGATGCAGCCGAAGCCGAAGCCGAAGCCGAAGCTGAAGCCGAA
>CAZLAW010000088.1:0-1826 GCA_964557625.1 uncultured Marinicella sp. | reverse complement strand
CGAAGCCGAAGCTGAAATCGAAGCAGAAACCGAAGAAGTTGCTGAATCCGAGATTGAAGCTGCAGAAGTGGCAGAAGATTCTGTGGCCCAGGTGTTTGATGGTGAGGTGGATGAAGAGTTGTTGGAAATTTTTTCAGAGGAAGCCTCTGAGATTTTTGATCGGGCCGAACATTTAATGGCCGAGTTAGAAGAAAAACCGGATAGTGTTACGATTGTTCAAGCGTTACAACGTGATTTGCACACCTTAAAGGGCGGTGCCAGAATGGCCGGTTTAAACCAGATTGGTGATTTGTCCCATCAGTTAGAATCTTTGCTGGAAACCATTGCCGGTAAAGAGGCCGAGGTGAACGCGCAGCAATTCCGCGTTATTTCAACCACCATGGATCAATTACACGACATGGTGGTGGCCGATGATTACGGTCAGTTAACGGCCATTGATGAAGCCACTGAGAGTATCGAGCAACTGCTTTCTTCCGAAGGTGAAGAAATCAAGGAAGAGTCCGAACTGGATCAAAGTTTCTTTGACCCGTTAAACCGCCAAGATATGGATACCGATGATGTGGCTGACGATGCGGTCGATAAAACAGACAGCGCACAACGACCGACCAAAAAAGCCAATGTACTGGCCGGTGGTCAGATTAAGGTGAATTCCGAGTTGTTGGACAAACTGGTGAACTTTGCCGGTGAGGTCAGTATTTACCGCTCTCGCATGGAACAACAATCGGCGGAATTGCGGTTAAATATTGATGAATTGGAAAACACGGTAGAACGGGTGCGCCGCCAGTTACGTGATTTGGAGCATGAAACAGAAGCCCAAATTATTTCAAACTATCAACTGCAAGACGAGGAGCTTGAAGAAGATTTTGATCCGCTTGAATTGGATCAATTCTCCACCATTCAACAGCTCTCGCGATCATTGTCAGAGTCGGTATCGGATTTGACCAACATTCAGAATTACCTCAAAGAATCGGTGCGTTCCTCTGAAACCTTATTGATTCAGCAATCACGGGTAAACACGGAGTTGCAAGAAGGTCTGATGGAAACCCGTTTGGTTACCTTTAATTCATTGGTACCGCGGTTGCGACGGGTGTTGCGTACCGCCTCTCAAGAATTGGGCAAAAATGCCAAACTCATTATTCACGGCTCTGAAGGCGAGATGGATAAAACGGTGTTAGAGGGCATTCAGGCGCCTTTGGAACATATGATTCGTAACGCCGTAGTTCATGGTTTGGAACAAGACCGGTCTGCGGTGAATAAACCTGAACAGGGCGAAATTGAAATTGATATTTCTCGTGAAGCCACTGAGGTGGTGATAACGGTTCAAGATGACGGTGCCGGTATCGATGTGGATGCGGTGCGTGCCAAAGCCCTTAAACGGGGACTTATTCAGGAAGGCGAGTCTTACAGTGACAATGACATTGCCCAACTGATTACCCACAGTGGTTTATCGGCAGCCGATACAGTCACAAAATTAGCCGGTCGCGGTGTGGGAATGGATGTGGTAAACAATGAAATTAAACGACTTGGCGGTAGTCTGGAAATCAGTTCTACCACCGGGCAAGGATCCTTGTTTACCATTCGCTTGCCATATACCCTGGCATTAACTCAGGCATTGATTGTACAAGTGGCAGATCACCGCTATGCGATTCCGGCTTCCGGTGTTGAGGGTTTGGTGCGGATGTCGGTGGATGAGTTTAAACGTCGTCAGGAAGACAATGATCTGACATATGATTATGCCGGTGAACAGTACCAGATTCAGGAGCTTAACAAGCTCTTAAATGTTGATTCTGAAATTATGGTCGAGGGTAACCAGGTACCGTTGGTGA
>CAZLAW010000087.1:2976-9126 GCA_964557625.1 uncultured Marinicella sp. | reverse complement strand
GATGGTTTCCTGGGTCGGATCGGGAAACAGTAAAATCTGCAAACCATTGTCCATTCTATACTCGGTGATACCTTCCACCGACGTAACTTTATCAATACCTTTTGGTAATTTAGCAGACACACTCAGCGAAACCGCCAGCAGTGTGATTACCATAAAAACAGATGCTTTTCTCAGCATATCAATCCTCTTAATTAAAAATGAAATATACAGTACACCAAACACCCGTATTTATAAACAGAAAACACCGCCCTAAACGCAAAATAGGCCAGAAGTCATGGCCTGTTTTTAGGTTTAAATGAAGTCCAACAACAGCCTTTTTTTACCTATACACTCAAATTCAAACATCTTATTTTTATTCTATGCCACCGGAAACGGTGCTAAAATCATATGGAAACCATCGTGTGATTTGATACTGAGGAAAATTATATGACTTACCGCTTGAAGTTTTATCTGTTACTGGTTTTATTCAGCTCGATTGCCATCAGCCAGGAAAACAAACAATCAACTTCCGCCCACCCTGCCCCCAATGAAGGCTGCCTGACGTGCCATCAGGGCATTGAGCCGATTAAAGACCACAGTTCACTTATGATGCAGCAAATCTTTGCCATGGGTGTCGGCCAGGGTGATGCCAACGGCTGTGTGGTTTGTCATGGTGGCAGCCCCACTGAAACACACGAAAAAAAAGGCCGCTCATTCAGGTGCACCGGCAGGTAATCTGATTGGCCACTTTACCCCGGCACCCGGCGCTTTTTCCGTGATGGATAAAACCTGTGGCATGTGCCACTTTCAGCAAACCAAAAGTGTTCGTAAGTCAATAATGAACAATGAAGCCGGCAAAATTAAAGTCATCACGTATGGCTGGGGCTTGAACAATGACGATCACATACACCGCTATGGCAACCAGGCAATGGTTGATGAAGATGGTCCGGAGCCAATCTATGGTTCACCGGAATACAAAGCTTATGTTAAGGAGGTGGTTGCCCAGCATGCCGATCAAATTCCCGCTGAATTAAAGAAAATCCCACAGGCTGATATGGCCACCTTAGACGAATTCCCGCAACAAGCCGGGTACAGCTACCTCAGAAACTGCAATGCCTGTCATATTTCCGGTAAAGGCAAACCCTTTAAAGGACATTTCCGGGGCCTGGGTTGTTCCGGCTGTCATATCCCATATGGTATTGAGGGTTTATACGAGGGCAATGACCCGACATTGGATAAAACCAAACGCGGTAAAATGTTGGTGCACTCCATTCAGTCCACCGAAAAATCCAAAGTTAAACTCAATGGTCAAGAATTTTCAGGGATTCCGGTGGCCACCTGTAATGTCTGCCACAGCTCAGGTCGGCGCGTGAGTCTTTCTTACCAGGGATTGTTTGCTGCTGACAGAAGCACCACTTACACGCCCTTTGATGCTGAAGGGAATTTACAGCGTCCCAGCTCAACTTATCTCTACAAACACATTAAAGCAGATGTACATTATGATGCGGGCATGGTATGCCAGGATTGTCACACCTCTGCAGACATGCACGGCAACGGCAACATCGGCACCGTGGCGCTGGCCAATGTAGAACCGGAATGTCAGGACTGTCACGGCACCCCAACCCAATACCCCTGGGAGTTGCCGCTTGGGGTGGGCGATGAAATTCTGGATAAGTCCAAAATAGACCCAGACAATCCGCTGAAGGCTCTGTTGAAAAAACAGCGTGGCCTGTCTGAAAGTTCAATGTTTGTTACCCAGACCTATGCCACCACCTATGACAAAAAAGACGGTTACTTATTGTCATCACGGGGCAACCCCTTCGGTAATGTGGTTAAAGATGGTGACAAAGTTATTCTCCATTCCGCCACCGGCAAAACCCTGCAAGTACCGATTCTTAAAGACATTGAAAAAAATAACCTGTGGAAGAATCCCGAAGGTCGGTTGGCCATGGTTGGCGCGCCCAAACACCTTGAAACCATGGAATGTTATGCCTGCCATGCCACCGAGAACCAAGCCCAACATACCGGCTTTCTGACTCATCATCAGCGCCATAACACCCGAGATCAGCCACACTAAACCCGACGTCAGAACACCCGGAAAGCCATCAAAATAAGCCAACCGCATATTTTTTGTGCATCTTTTATTGAATTCATTGTATATGCTTTTGTTATCTGCTGACATCCATGGCCGGCTGATCAACCGGTGGAAAATCTTTGGCTTTAAAAGGCTTAACAGGCTCCTCTTTCAGCTTTTGTTGCAATAACTTCATGGCCGCTTCTAATTGCGCGTCTTCACCCATAAAGGTGGCATAGGGTAAATTATCCACTTCGATGTCCGGCGTCACACCGTGACCTTCGACGATCCAGTTGCCGTCTAAATCATAGACCGGATATTCGGCCACCCGGGCGATGCCATTGTCTGACACCCGGTTGCGACCGCTGAGCCAAACGCCGGCACCGGCGGTTTGTTTTCCAATAACGGTGCCTAAATCCATGGCCTTCACGCCGGCGGTAAAGGTTTCACCATCGGAATAAGTGAATTGGTCCGCCAATACCACCAAGTGACCACCAAACGTTTGTTGCATATTACCGTAGGCTTCGCCGCGCGTTCCTTGCCAGTACATCCAGTTTCGCCGCAGTAATTTATCCAAAATCAGACTGTCAACATTACCGCCTCGATTACGGCGAACATCGATGATTAAGGCGGGTTTATCATACACCGCATAAAATTCACGGGTGAAGTTAGCAAAATCATTTCCGCCCATGGCATAGAGGTGCAAATAACCGATATCCTTGTCTTGTTCAAGCACATGCGCACGTTTTGTTTCAACCCAATGCTGATAACGCAGACGGTTATCCTCTTGAATAGTGACCGGTTTAACGATTGTTTTGTGGGTATTTTTACCTCGCTTAAGTTCTAACAACACCTGTTGGTCCGCCTGGTTACGCAGCTGCCGTCCCAAGGCGGCTAAAGTCGGTGTTTCGACACCATTAACTTTAACAATAACATCACCGTTTTGGGCATCGACACCGGCCAAGGCCAAAGGCGAACCTAAACTTGGCACTTCCGGATCATATCGGTACATCTCCTTAATCAGGACACCGGCTTTAGCCTGCACCAGATGGGCACCCAAACTGGCGGCTTTGGGTTTTTCACTGTCTTCCGGCACATCGCCACCGCGCACTTGAGAATGTAAGGCGTTCAGTTCGCCGGTCATTTGCCCCAGCACATCATTCAATTCATAGCGATCGGTGATCCGCGACAATAAGGGTTGGTATTTTTGTTGTACAGCCGACCAATCCAAACCACGCATATTGGCATCAAACAATGAATCACGGTGCATTAACCAGGTGTCGTAAAAAATCTGCCGCCATTCTTTTTTCGGATCCAGCAACAACTGCCAATCCTTGGTCACGACTTTTGCTTGCTGCGCCACTTTATCATCCTTGGGAAAAGCTGCCACCGCCGGGACGATAAACAGATTGCTGTTGTCATTGCCTGACTTGCGCACCAGCATTTTTTTGCCGTCTAAACTCAGTTGAAAGTCTTCCACTTGTGCTGTGAATGGCTTGGGTTTGGCACCATACTCCAGTTTCAGTGACATGATTTTGGCTTTTTTGTCCGCAACGGTGGCTTTATCTTGTAAATATAAAAAGTCTTCATTGAGCAATAATTTGGAATAATTACCCGCTGACACCGGTACTTGCCATAAACGCGACGATAAACCGGACCATGACACACTCACCTTATTGTCTTTACTTTTATCGTCTTTATTATAATCTTTTTGACTAACCAATTCATTGGCCGCCTGGAAAGGAAATCGGGCTTGATCCGTTAAGGCATAGGCATAGACTTCGGTTTGGCGATCAAACTGACTGCCGGTGTTGCGATCACCCCAGGGATTGCCCGGTGTGGCTTTGAAATGCCGGTCTGACAGAAAATATAACCACTGACCATCGGCACTGAATGCCGGCGAATAAGATTCGTATTTATCTGAAGTCAGTAATTGTTTGTGCTTGCCATCAAGACTTACCAACTGAATGCGACTGCGCTCATCATTTAAGCGATTGCGCGTCACGGCCAGTCGCTGACTGTCCGGTGACCACACCACATCACGATAAGCATCTAAACCGATGTTATCTTCCAGCAATAAACGGTTTTTGCCAGTTTTAAGGTTCAGCAGAAATAAGCGACCGGCTTTGTCATCATGCGCCAGCCACTGACCATCCGGTGATAAAGACAAACCCCAGCGGAATATCTCACCATCATCGGTGAGCTGTTTCGCCTGAGCTGAGCCATCGGCGGCAAAACGCCAGATTTCATGTTCGCCAGTCTGATCATTAATGGCATAAATCCAGCGACCATCATGGCTTAACAGCGCTTCGCGGGTTCTTGAATTCTTGCCGGTATTAATTTCTGCCAGCCGCAACTGCGGACCACCGGCCACGGCCACCCGGCCGCGGGCGGTTAAAACCACTTGTTCAGTTTTCCCGGCCAGTCTGGCACTGGTGAGGTATGTTAAGGGCTTATTCTCCCAGCGCTCTCGTAAGTGTGGAAAATCTGAAACCAGATTGAGGTCTAACGTTTGAATAGATTGATCAGTTAAATCGAGTATTTTAATATCAGCACCCTGTTGGAACACAATGCTATCATCGGCGAGGTGCGCTGACCGCACTTCAAATTCATTGAATTCCGTTAATGGCTGCGCTTCACCACCACCGACCGGTAACGACCAAATATTGTCGGTACCACTGGCATCACTGATAAAATAAACGCGATCTTCACTGACCATCGGCTGCCGAATTGAACCGACATGATTAACCGCCAAAGCCGTGGCCTCTTGATCTGAGCCCAAACGAAAGCGCCATAATTTCCCTTGACCACCGCCACGATAGACCTTCACATTATCCGCAGACAGCTGTAAACCAAAGCGCACAAAGTAAACATACTCGCCTTTTTCATCCAACACACCCTCAATGGCATCGGCCAGAGGCAATTGTTGTGATTCCAAGGTAGCCGGATCAATCGTCACCAAACCCCAGCTTCCCGGCACACCCATTCGACCATTGGTGCTATAAATCACTTCACCATCCGGTGTCCAACCCTGCACAGAAACTGCCGCATGCTCGTAACTCAAGCGCTTCGCCACACCACCGGCACGTGGAATCACATAGGCTTCCCTTGCCCCTTCATAATCCGCACTAAAAGCAATCCACTCACCATCCGGTGAAATCACTGCCTCTTTCTCCTCTGCCGGCTGCGTCGTCAACCGTCGCGTCTGCCCGGAATTAATATCAGCCAGCCACAAATCCCCCTCAGCCGTAAATACTAACGTATCCTGGTGAAGATCCGGTGAGCGGAAATAACCGGGGTTTGCCAGCGCCGTGGAACTAAATAATACAAGCAGTAATAGTCCGAAAAGAGAATTGTGTGTCATAAACATACCTTGTGAATTAAATAAATTTATCGCAGTATGGATTATAACAGCCACTTTCTATAAAAAGACTGTGTCAAAAGTCCTCTATGACAACATCAGATACGCATGATGAACTGACCGACCTACACTTTTATTTTTATCCCAGCACAACAAGACTAAAGGTATGTCTAAAGGGCTTTTGCCTTTCTATAAGATTCGTCTAAGGCTTGATATATGCTGTTCACATTGTCTCAATGATCAGTGCCCTTTAATTGCTTATGATCGCTTATCATTCTAAAATTTCTACCCTGATAATGCGGTTGGTCCCACTTTGGTGAATCAATAAATCACCGTCTTGGGTGGGTCGCATATGACGTAAGATACCGGCATAAAAATCACCCGATGGAATGGCCCAGCTCTGAAAAGCCTCAGTAACCGGATCAAAACGCACCAAGGCATCGGGCCGCACACCGGATTCGTTGTACCAAACAATACCGTCCAGCACTTCTATCGCATATGGATGTGAGTTCGGGCCGCTGGGCGAAGGCCATTCTTTAATATCACCATTGTTCGGATTGAATCGACCCAAACGACCCCGACCGGAATTAACATACCAAATCATGCCATCTTCAGCAATATCAAGACGCCGAACCGTGGTGTCTTCATGAGGCAATTTAATTTCGGTCACCTCCATAGTCTCATGATTGACCTTAACCAAACAGTTGCTGCCATTACAGGCCACCCACAAATCACC
>CAZLAW010000087.1:0-2876 GCA_964557625.1 uncultured Marinicella sp. | reverse complement strand
CATGATTGACCTTAACCAAACAGTTGCTGCCATTACAGGCCACCCACAAATCACCTGAGTCAGCCACTTTGATCCCGTAAGGCCGCGAATCGGCTGACGGTAATTCCTTCAAGGTGATGTCACCGGCCTTTGGATCCAATCGGCCGATGCGATTTGAATGTTGCAAGGTAAACCACAAAATATCCTCATCATCAAACACCCCGGTGTGCGGATCACGGGCATTCGGATCCGGCATGGTATAGACTTTAATGGCACCGGTGACCGGATCAAGACGGCCCACTGTGGCGTTTTTATTGCCCATATACCACATCCCGCCCGCCTTATCCGGGGTCACTGAATGTGGCATGGCACCGGCCGGTAACGGGTACTCTTTCATATCGCCGGTGGTGGGATCAATCCGACCCATTACATTGCCCCATTGACCAACCCACCAAATGCTGCCATCGGGTGCTTCCACCGGATCTCGAGACCGTTGGCCCAATGTCGGCACCACCCATTCTGTAAACTTTATGCGAACATCACCGTTAACCAACGTGGCTGCACGGCGGTTATTGGGCGGAAAATTGACGGCCAGATAATCAGCCATCAATGATTGTTTCTGAGGATCATCAGATAAATCAATCATGGTATCCATCAGCGCCAACCAATGTTCACGGCTGTATCCCATGCTCCGTTCAATGCGGTTAACCGCATGACAACCGGAACACATGGTCTGAATCGCCTCACGGCCGTCACCATCCGGTAAGCCTTGGGCGGACACCGCAGTCAACACGAATAATAAAACCGGAATAATTGTTCGAACATCAAACACAACAGACATAAAGCACCCACATCGGATTGAATAGACTTTTTTATTATACAGAATTGTGGCCGAATTGCCTGTGCTAACAGAACCGTCTTATCTGACAAGCTGGCCTCTTTGAACGTTTGTTGTGTGATTAACATCCATAAAAAAACCGGGTTATCTGGATATCAATCACCCGGTTTTATTTGCTTTTATGTTGTTCTATTTGATACCACCCGGTAAGGACAAATCGCCGGAAGCCACATCAAACACATCGACCACGCACAGTAAGGGGGCATGGGCGCTTTCATTGACCCGCAGGCCCGATGTCACCCCATCAAACGCCACACCAATCAGTTCTTTGGCGTTATGAAAGGGCACGCGGACACTGACTTGGTTTTGCTTAATCACCGGTGAATAGCCCGGACTGTCAATTAAGATGGGTAAACCGGGCCAGGTAACCGGTAGTTTCGGTGCACTGCCTGCCGGAATGTCTTTGACTTTTAAAGCCCCTTCACCGCAGGCATCGTCCGGCACCAGCACCACCCAATGGGAATGCCAGACGGTACCGTCATTACCTAAATCACCATCACCGTTTTCATCGAATAACGGGGTGTCATCAAAATCCGGATGGGAAGTGATGGCCATCGATAAAATGCCCTGATCAGACTCAAACCCGACCACGTCACTGTTTATCTTGGTCGGCCACACATAAGAAAAGACATCGCTGCCCTCGAGCTTACCAGTGGGTGTTGGTTTGGTTTCACCGGCTTCATCGCTGACCTGCATCACAAAGTTGAGCCAGCGATCGCTGGCTTCAATGGTGGCATGCACGATATCAAAAGCAGCCAGTTTGGCGTTACCCTTAACCGCTTTAATCGCCTGATTATTCTCGCTTTGCCTGGCCTGATCACCGTGGGCATAGACCGTGTTTATCATGGCCATGGCAAATAGCAACAGTAGGACATATTTCGTATAGTTTAGTTTGCTTGTTTTCATAATCGTCTCCTGTGGAACCAATAATTTTATTGGCTCATGTTAAATTTAAAGTATTAATAAGGTGCCGGGCAGCCTTCCATTTGTAGGATGAAATACCCGTGGTTTTTTATGTGATGCGCCACTTCGGGGTTGGCCGCCTCCGAATGGCAATAGTTACAATGGGATTGCTTTAAACCGGCGGAAGATTCACCGATTGATAACAACCACTGTTGCCCAAATGCCAAGGCTTGTTGCGCCGATGTGCCTGATTCAACAAACACATCAAAATGCATTAATCGGCCCTGGTTTGAGGTCGCAAAGGAATCGTAAACATCAATCTTCATGATCACCCCCTGTCACTGTAATGGAGATGGCCGGCGAGGCAATCGCAGGTTGATGGATTCTGTGATAAGGATCCGCCAACACCAATTGCAACTGATAAGTGCCCGGCGCCAGGCTTAACATGGTTTCAGTCTGGCCGCCACCAAAATGAAGGTGACTGTCATCTGCGGGTACCACCTGACCGGCCATATCAGCGGTTAAGGTCTGATTGATAAATAAGTGGTGATGTCCGACCTGTTTAAAGACTGTCGGATCAACCCCCGCCGGGGCCACCCCCATACCTTTCAAACCAAACACCACCGAAAAAGGACTGGTCACTTCAGCGCCATCTTGTAAATGAACAAAATACACCTGAGCCTTGCCAACCTCACTCACTTCTGCCAGGGCAACCGATGCGGTTAAGCCTAAGATTGTCATCATTGTCATACTATTCATGATTAAATCCTGTTGTGGCCGTTATGCGGCATGAATCAGTTGCACTTGGGGAAAGTCAACCGGGACGGCCAAGGCCACATTGGTGTAATTGGTAAAAATATTTAACGCCACATGAGCCACCAATTCCGCCACTTCGGCATCACTGAACCCGGCTTGTTTGACTTGTGCCACATCCTGTTCTGAAAGCTGTGCCCGTTGTTTGACTATTTTTGCGACAAAATCCAGGGCTGCTTGGGTTCTGACATCAACAGAACGGCCCGCCTGGGCGGCTTTTATTTGATCCGATGACAATCCGGCATTCTGACCCAGCAGCGTGTGTGCCGCTAAACAATATTCA
>CAZLAW010000086.1:0-9156 GCA_964557625.1 uncultured Marinicella sp. | reverse complement strand
ACGGTCACCGGATTGGCCTGGACTGAAGTGGGTGGTGATTTATTGCAAATTGAGGCCTCCGTTTATCCCGGTCGTGGCAAATTAACCCACACCGGTCATTTGGGGGATGTCATGAAAGAGTCCATTCAGGCCGCCTTGTCTGTGGTTAAATCTCGCGCACAACTATTCGGTATTTCACCGGATATCTTTAAAGACAACGACATTCACATTCATGTGCCCGAAGGTGCCACCCCCAAAGATGGCCCCAGTGCCGGTATTGGCATGTGTACGGCGCTGGTGTCAGCGCTCAGCCAAAACCCTGTGAAAGCCAGTGTCGCCATGACCGGAGAGATTACCTTACGTGGGCGGGTTTTGGCCATCGGTGGTTTAAAAGAGAAGTTATTGGCAGCCCTGCGTGGTGGTATTAAAACGGTGATTATCCCCAAAGAAAATGAAAAGAATTTGACCGAACTCCCCGAAGCCTTACGTTCTCAATTGAACATCATTCCGGTTAAATGGATTGATGAAGTATTAACGTTGGCACTGGCCGACAAAATCAAACACATTAAATCTGATGATGATTCCGGGCAATCGGTTCATGTACCAAATAAACGTCACGGCGTGAGTGAAGAAAATCATCACTAATACCATGACTTTGTGTTTGATTGTGATAAGATATTACGCACTCATAAGAGGGTCGCTTGGTCGTCAAATCTGAATAAAACGACAAACCCCACATTTATGCCAATTTTTAAAAAATAGTAATGGCTTTATCGTCAATACTTGGTATAAAATGCGCGGTTCTTGGCGGTTAAGTCAACATTTAAATATTGTAATTCGAAGGAGATAAACAATGAAAAAACAAGATTTTATTAAAGCTGTTGCTGAACAAGCAGATGTCTCGCAAGCAACCGCTGGCGATTGCTTTGACGCAGTTGTCGACACCATTACTAAAGCATTAAAAAAAGGCGATAAATTAACTTTTGTTGGTTTCGGTACTTTCTCTGTGAAAGAGCGTGCAGCCCGTCAAGGACGCAACCCACGCACCGGTGAAACTATTCAAATTAAAGCGGCTAAAATTCCATCATTTAAGGCTGGTAAAGCATTAAAAGATGCAGTAAACTAACGCTCCCTGAATCGGGTGCTTAGCTCAGTTGGGAGAGCATCGCCCTTACAAGGCGAGGGTCGCAGGTTCAAGCCCTGCAGCACCCACCAGATTCGGAGCGGTAGTTCAGTTGGTTAGAATACCGGCCTGTCACGCCGGGGGTCGCGGGTTCGAGTCCCGTCCGCTCCGCCAGATAAAGAAGGGTGTCAATTGACACCCTTTTTTTTTAACGTCCTTTTACTGGGGTAATTAGATAGATGTTAACTTGGATTAGAGATAAATCAACCGGCTTATTCATGACCATCGTCATGGGTATTTTAATACTGGCTTTTGCATTATGGGGTGTGGGTGATTACTTTTCACAATCCAGCAGTGATTCATTGGCCACGGTAAATGGTGAAACCATTACTTACAGCGATTACAGTAATCAGTTCGCCACTTATCGACAAAATATGTTGAGCCAGTTTGGCGACCAATTACAGCCTGACTTTTTCGACTCTCCGATGATGCGCCGCAATTTTTTGGAGTCAATGATTAACAGTGAACTGTACCGTCAGGCGGCTTTCAAAACCGGCTATACCGTTACGGCTGAACAAATTCGTTCGATTCTGTCTGATGTTGAAATCTTTCAAAATGCAGACGGCCAGTTTGACCGCGAATTATACGCCGGCTATTTAGCCCAGACCAATCAATCCGCGCAAGCCCTGCAAGCCCGAATCATCAATGAAGAAGCCGGACAGGCGGTTAATACCCTGTTTGATGAAACTGCATTTATGACACCCTCAGAAGCGAAGAACATTGCTTTATTAAGAAATCAAACCCGTGATTTTGATTACTTTTTGATTGAAGCCGGTCAATTTAATGATGAGATTACGGTGTCAGATGAGGAAATACAAGCCTATTATGACGAGAATACTGATCAGTTTATGACCGAAGAAATGGTTAAGGTGGATTACATTGAACTGGATGCAGAACAGGTGGCTCAACAAATCGATGTGACCGATCAGGATGCTTTGACTTATTATGAAGAAAACAAACAACGTTTTGAAAAGCCGGCACAACGAAAAGCGGCCCATATTTTAATTAACGACGATGATCTGGCACAAGATACACTGAAAGAAATCCAGGACAAGCTGGACCAGGGTGAATCGTTTGCTGATTTAGCCAAAGCGTATTCTCAGGATCCGGGTTCTGCTGATCAAGGCGGTGATTTGGGCTTAGTCAGTCCCGGTGACATGGTCGAAGAATTTGATGAAGCTTTATTTGCGATGGAAGAAGGTCAAATTTCAGAACCTGTAAAAACCCAGTTTGGTTATCACATTATTTACTTACAAGAGATTAAGGAAGCGCGGATTCCGGCTTTTGAAGAAGTGAAAGACGATATTGTTCGTGAATTACAAGCCAAACAAGCTCAAACTTTATTTTTAGACAGGGCCAATGAGTTGTCCGGTTTGGTTTTGGATGCCCAAAGTGGTTTATCACAAGCGGCTGAAGCCACTGACCTCGACGTGAAAACCACTGAATTTTTCAGCCGTTCCGGCGGTCAGGGTATTGCGGCCAATCCAGAATTTGTAAAAATGGCTTATTCGCCCATGGTTAAGGAAGATTTATTAAATTCCGACGTGATTAACCTGTCCGATACCCATATAGCATTCATTCATATGAATGAAATTAAGCCGGCAGAATTAAAGCCATTAGAAGACGTTAAAGAGACCATTAAAACACTCTTAATTAACGAAAAATCAGCTGAAAAAGCGCAACAACTGGCAGATGACATCAAAGACAAAGCACTACAGGACGGTGTTGATTTAAATGCATTAGCAGATGAATTTGATTTAAGCCTTGTGGCTGCCCGTGATGTCAAAAGAACCGGCTCCAATCATCCGGTCAATGTGGTTAATGCGGTGTTTCGCTTAATGGCACCGGATAAAACGGATGAAACAATCCATGTGGTTCCGGGCAATAACCGTGATGTGGCAGTGGTTCAACTGCTTGGTGTTAAGTTGCCCGACGAGTCCGAGATAACTGCAGTTGAGCAGGAAGCGGCTCAGTTAGAACGCAACATCAAAACCAATGAAGCACAGTTATTATTGCAAGCCTTGAGACAATCAGCCAAGATTACCATTAACGAAGAATTATTAAACCAACAAAACCAATTCTAAGTTTGATGTGAGGACACAAAAAAAGGGCCATCGCGGCCCTTTTTTATGTTGGATTATGTGGATTAAAACATGGCAGCCAGTAAATCGTCTTGCGTCATGTTATGGAAATAACGACCAATATCATATTCACTTAATCGTTCGCTGATTAATTTCTTATCGTGGGGCAATCCAATCAGTGCTTTTTCAATCACATTGATGTCATCGGTGGTAAAGAAATCACCAAATATACGACATTGTTTGATGACACCTTTGTGCACATCCAGATGTATCTCTAAGGTACCACCCTGACTGCGGACACCTTGCTGAAAGTTGTAATCCGGAGACTGGCCAAAATTCCAGTCCCATTGGCTGTATTTTTCATCTCGGATTTTCTCAATGGCTTTTATATCGGTTTCAGTAAAATGATAAGGTCTGCAATTATCATGGGTGTTAATAATATGATTCATAACCCGATCTGTAAATTCCTCCAGCGTAATGGGTTCTTTTAAATGATCCATTACATTGGTGACCCTTTTCGGCACAGATTTAACGGCCTTGTCTTTAAATTTGAGGGGATTAACCTTTAAAGCACCACTGATATCGGGCATATGGGAAGAAAACAAAATGGTGCCGTGATGTAAAACCTTATTCTTTAAAATATATTCAGCATTGCCTGAAAATTTACGCCCTTCAATGACTAAATCATTGCGACCCTGAAATTCCGCATTAACCCCCAGGTCTTTAAGTACATCAATAATCGGTTGGGTGTATAAATGAAAATCAACCTGACCGGCTTGTTCACTGGTTTTGGTAAAAGTGAAGTTGAGATTGCCTAAATCATGATACACGGCACCACCACCAGACATACGCCTGACCACTTTAATGCCTTTTTCTTGCACATAGTTGACGTTAATTTCCGACAGGGTATTTTGGTGTTTGCCGACAATAATGGCGTTGTCATTACGCCACAACATAAAACAGTCTTCGTCGATGTGTTTAAATATATATTCGTCCACCGCCAGATTAAAATAGGGGTCGGTGGAGTGGTGGTGGATACAGAGCATAATATTTATTTAGCCAAATGGTATTTATCGTGATAACGGTGATACAGTTTTTGTTGTTTGCCGTTTAAATCAATTTTTCGGCCATCGATATAAGCAGCTTTTAATTGCTGACCACTCATATCCAGGGCATCACCGGATGAGATAAAAAATGTGGCGCTTTTATCGACCGCCAGACTGCCATAACGATCATCAATTTTTAATATTTTGGCAGGATTGGAGGTAATCATTTTCAATGCCGTGTTTTTATCCAGCCCCTGGGCCACGGTGGTGCCGGCAGTAAAACCTAAATTACGTGCACTCATGGAACCCGGATAGGTCACGGCAGTGAGCACCCCGGCTTGTTGTAATTTAACCACCACCGCATAGGGTTGCTCCACCGGACTGTCGGTGCGTTGAGGTAAATCGTGAACTGAACTAACAATCACAGGCACTTCAGCGGAGACAATAAAATCAATCACGGGTAAAGCAGCGGAGTCTGTCACCAATACCGGTTTTTGAATACCGATGGATTGCATAAATTCAATGCTTTCAATAATCGCTTTGGGGGTGTAGGCATGGATATAGACCTGTTTGACGCCGTTAAAGACGGCTGAAACAGCGTTTAGTTTAATGTTATCTGGGCTGTGGCCGGCGTGCGCATCTTTGAACAAGTTTTTTATTTTTGTGACTTTGTCACTATAGTTCTTATCCTTTTCCAGTTTCATGCTAAAAGTGGCATAATCAAATTTTTTGGTTCTCTGTGACGGCCAGTTTACATGCAAGCCATCATTATTTTGCACCAGTGCATCATCCCAGTTCCAGGCATCCAATTGCATCACTGAAGATGTGCCACTGACCAGACCACCCACAGGAACCACCTGCGCCAGTAAAATGCCATTGAAACGCATCGGTGGAATCCGCATGGAATCGGCGTTGTAGGCAATCGCTGTCCGGACATTGGGGTTGAGTTGGCCGGTTTCTTTGAAATCCACTGAAGCCCGCACCGCATCCACCTCAGTCAGGCCCAGGTTGGTATTGGTTAGAATAAAGCCGGGATAGATATGTTGCTTGTTTAAATCCGTGACCTGTCCTTTTGTTTGGGTTTGCTGATAATCACCCAGGTAAGTGATTTGGCCGGATTCAATCACCATCATGGCGTTATTGAGAACCGCACCTTCACCGGTGTGGACAGTGGCATTGATAAAGGTTTCAGGGGCATCCTGTGGTTCAGCCGGTTTTGGCCGAATGGCACCGGCCTGGTAAACGACTAAGGTGAGTAGGGTGAAAAGTAGGGTTTTCATTATTCGGCTCCGTTGTCTAATGATAAAAAGGCTTCGCGGGTGATTAAGGTGTCGCAATGAAGTTCAGGTTTGGCACCATTGCTGTGTGGTTTTTTGTCTTCTCCTGAGGATTGACTTGCTTTAATCAAGGCCATTTTTTCCCTAAGAATGGCATCTTCTAAAGCCGCTTGTTTGTCCCGGTCGAAATAAATCACGCCATCGACCATGGTTTTCTCGGCCTGAGCGTAAACGGATAAAGGTTTATCAGACCACAACACCAAATCAGCGTCTTTGCCTTCTTTAACGCTGCCCATGCGGTCATCTAAATGTAATAGTTTAGCCGGATTTAAGGTCACGGTTTTCCAGGCTTCCTGTTCACTCAAACCGCCGTATTTAATGGTTTTGGCCGCTTCCTGATTTAATCGCCGAGACATTTCAGCCGAATCTGAGTTGATGGCGGTCACCACACCCACCTGGTCCAGAATGGTGGCATTGTAGGGAATGGCTTCATTGACTTCCCATTTATAGGCCCACCAGTCGGCGAAGGTTGAGGCGCCGACGCCATGAGCTTTCATCTGATCAGCCACTTTGTAGCCTTCTAAAATATGGGTGAAGGTATTGACCTTAAAATCAAAATCATCGGCCACATGCATCAGCATACTGATTTCTGACTGCACATAAGAGTGACAGCTGATGTAACGTTCCTGATTTAAAACTTCGGCGGTCGCTTCCATGGCCAAATCACGGCGTGGCGGGTTGGTTTTTTTCTTTTTAGAACGACTGAGCTTATTATAGTCATCCCAAGCTTTTTGATAGCGTCGGGCTTCACTGAATGCATCACGATAAACTTGTTCAACACCCATACGGGTTAGAGGATATCGGATGGATTGTTGGTTTCTGGAGCGTTTCACGTTTTCGCCCAGGGCAAATTTAATAAAGCCATCAGCGCCTTCAATCAGCATCTCATGCGGTGAAACGCCCCAGCGCATTTTAACCAGCGCTGACTGACCACCGATGGGATTGGCTGAGCCGTGTAATAATTGTGCAGCTGTTACACCGCCGGCTAAATTGCGATAGATATTGACATCCTGTGAATTCACCGCATCCTGCATGCGTACCATACTGGAATTGACCGCCACATCATTCACCGAGAGCAGGGCGATATGACTGTGTTCATCAATAATACCCGAGGTCAGGTGTTTGCCCGTGGCATCAATCACTAAATCGGCTTTGTTATCCGCGATATCTTGCGCAATTGTTTTAATGCGGCCATCCACCACCAGCACGTCGGTATTTTCAATGACACCGGTGTCTTCATTGGTCCACACGGTGGCATTCTTAAACAGCACTTTATCCGGTGTGGCGGTGTCGGCCAGACCATAAGCAGTGAATGGATTGGGAATATTCGGAATATCTTTAACAGTGTCAACCGAATCAGATTGTAGGTCTTTTTCTGTTGGTTTTGAAAAAGTCATCGTCCAGTCTCGATCAGATGGTAATGGCCTAATCTGGCCAGCAGCCACCCAGGCCATGAGCGGTGGTTGTTGGTCCACAATAAGAGTGAGTAATTGGCCATCCATTTTGGCCTCAAAGCTGTGGTCGGTTTTTTGATTGGATTTAAGTGTTAACTGACTTTTTTTGAATTGGAGGGAGATTTGATGGCTTGTGTCGTCCAGCGTGAGGATATAATCACCTTCGGGTAATGGCAGTCGCGGGTTAATTTCCATACGCTCACCATTGACCCAGTTATCTTTGAGTTCAGCTTTCGCATCGAATAAGGGCCGGTCAAAAGTAATAAAATCTGCCCGAGCCCCTTTTTCAAGGTGCCCGATGTCCCGGCGGTTTAATATTTCAGCCGGAATGGTAGTCAAGGCAGCCAAAGCCGTCTGTTTACTGAGACCGTGTTTAACTGCTTTTCGCAAGTCCTTTAAAAATGTTTTTAAGCCTTTTTTGTCGTCACCGGGTACCAGTGCAAAAGCGACACCTTTCTCATCTAACAATCGAGTGTTAAACGGTGCCACCTGCCATTTTTTCAAATCGCTGTAATCCACATGATATCTGTCTAAAGGCGAACTGACTTCAGGTGCTTTCGGGTAATTTAACGGCACAATTAAAGTTTGACCGGTATTGGCCACGGCTTTTAAAGAATGGTATGAATCACCGGCAGTTTTAACGACAAAGGACTGGTTGAATTCATCAGCGATTTTTCGGGTTAACAGGGTTTGTTGCCAGTTACTTACACTGAAAATATGAGGCAACTGATTATTTTTATTGATGGCAGCTAAATCCAGATCAGTCATCTTATTTTGTTGGGGGTACCACCTTGCATCCAGCAATGTTTGCCGGATTAATGCCACCGCACCCATTAAAGATACCGGATAATCCTGTTTGGAAGAACCTTTATCAAACGACCAGTGCTGGCTGGCTTTGGCGTCTAATAAGGTGAGTTGGGCCGGATCATCGGCCAGGCTGATTAAAGCACCGGTACCACGCATAATGCCGTCATGGCGGTGACTTAACGCACTGGTGAAACCGGCTTGACGCAGGGTTTTGTTGGCTTTTTTATCGTGTTTAAAATCATCGGCCGCGTTATAACTGGCTTTGATGGCTTCGTTGGCATTATAAGCACCGTCAACAGTGGACTGCAGGGTTTCCGGACCACCCCAGCTAAACGGTGGCCGTTTGGCCGGTTCGGGTAAGCCGACTTCGGCATCTAAATGAATAAACCCCGGGTAAATGTGCATACCACTATAATTCATCTCCACCGCATTGTCCGGAATGGATTGATCCTCAAGATAGTCACGGATATGACCATCTTGAATAATCACCGTGACATTGTCGAGGGTTTTATCGGGTGTGACATGAACTGTGGCATGGGTTAATGCCAACACGGTATGTCGCGTGTCCTGTACACCGTTCACGGTGGCGGTTGGAAGTTGTGCGCCTGCTGCGCCCACTGTGTAGCTTATCAGTAAAAGAGAAAGGATTTTTTTCATAGACTTACCGTTGTTAATTTAATGTGCCTTGTTCAGCCGTTTAAGTAATTTAGCGGTGGTTACCGGATGTTGAAAAAGCCAGGCCTGATATAAAGCCCGGTTCACCTCCGCACCGATCAGCGTGTGTATCACTTGTTGCTCAAGTACGAACAATGTACCTTGGTCCGGAGAAAAAACAACATGCCAAACGTCATGTCTTTTGGTTGCCGGTAATTTATTGAGGAGTTTTTTAATGATAGCCTGATTAAACTGCTTGGATTCGGCTGTGGGTAATTTGCCTTCTATCAACGCTTTAAAATGTGCCTGAACATCAGCCTGCGAGGTTATTGGTGACAGCCAGGTTAACTGAAACCGCACCGGCTGCATTCCGCTGCGGATGTCTTTTACATCATGTTGTCCCATCGGAGCCTGCAGTTCGATCCGGTAGGGTGTGATATAGCCCCAATCAATGTCAGCTTGGCCGAGTGTGACCCACTGATTATTTTCAGCCTGCAAACACAGGCTCATCTGAAAAAGTACTAAAAAGGTGATTAAACGCATCAGACTATTATAAGTCAAACAACGCCTAAAACAATGAAGAAATAAAAAGGTGTGTTCTTGGGACTTCATTCA
>CAZLAW010000085.1:0-9238 GCA_964557625.1 uncultured Marinicella sp. | reverse complement strand
GTCGTTGCTTTGTGATTGGCATTGTTCACAGGCATAGACATAGTCGCTGACATCATTGCCTTCTTTGGGCGAGACTAAGTAAGCGGATAAATTATCTTCAGAACGGCATAATTCACATTGTTGGTTGCTGCGTTGTGCCAGGGCTTCGGTTTGTTGATTTGTTATATTCATGTTGGGGATTATACGCCAAATAAAAACTTTTTGTTAAACCGCAGAATGTAGGTTGGCGCTGAGCTTGCAAAGCCCATCATTTATCTAAAAGTTTAAATTCACTGTTGGGCTTCGCGGTGCTCAGCCCAACCTACGGTTTTATGAATTGTTCTTAAAAGACCGTTGCAAAATGGCGTTAAAATCAAGTTTGCCAGGCAACTGACCAAAACAAAGTCCTGAACCGGACGCCAGTCGGGCTTCACAGTAGGCGTCACTGACTAAATCATTACCCAGTTGAATCAATTGGGCGGCTTGCATGGCTTTGGCCATTTTTTCAACAAAAAAACGGGCCGATACCTGGGTGAAGTCTTTGCCGGATAAGGTTTGAAGCTCATCAACGGCTTGATCAAATAAAGCGTGTCCACCGCGGGATTTATTTAATTCTTTGAGAAAAGACTGATAACACTCGGGTTGTTTGTGGATGGCGCGAATAACATCGAGACACTGAACATTGCCACTGCCTTCCCAGATGGAATTGACCGGGGCTTCCCGGTAAAGGCGGGCCAGTGGTAATTCTTCCACATAGCCGATACCGCCCAGGCATTCCTGGGCTTCGCCGATCTGTGTTGAGGCACGTTTACAGATCCAGTATTTTCCGACCGCAGTGAGTAAGCGCACCAAATCACGTTCATGTTGTTGGTCCTGGTGGTCTAAAGCGTGCGCCACCCGTGCGGTCAGTGCCAGGGCAGCTTCCGATTCCAGACATAAATCAGCCACCACATTTTGCATCAAAGGCTGGTCAATTAACAATTCACCAAAGACTTCACGTTGCGCGATATGGTGCAGGACTTGCACGGTCGCCTGACGCATCAGTGCCGAGGAGCCAATCATGCAATCATAACGGGTCATGGCCACCATCTCGATGATGGTGCGCACACCTTTGCCGGGTTCGCCGATTAAATGGGCTTCGGCAGCGGTAAACTCAATTTCGGCTGAGGCATTGGAGCGATTACCCATTTTGTCTTTCAGGCGCTGAATCTGTATGTTGTTTTTCTCACCGTCATAACGCCAACGCGGCATCAGAAAACAACTTAAGCCGGCCTCGGTTTGTGCCAGGGTTAAAAAGGCATCACTCATGGGCGCCGAGCAAAACCATTTGTGGCCGGTTAACAGATAACGTTCGCCCAGTTCGTCTGTACCGACAGGCTTCGCATGCGAGGTGTTGGCGCGGACATCGGTGCCGCCTTGTTTTTCGGTCATGGCCATGCCAACAGTGGCCGCTTTTTTATCCGCCAGGGGTAGGTTGCGGCCATCGTAATCGCTGTTGAGAATCTTCGGCATCCAATGCCTGGCCAGGGCTTTGTTGTGATTAATACTGGGCACACAGGCAAAGGTCATGGTCAAAGGACAGGCACTGCCGGCTTCATTTTGGTTATAGAGGTAATTGCGGGCCATGCGCACCACATGACTGCCCGGTTGTGAGTTTTTCCACGGTAATGAGGGAATATCATAGTCACAGGCCAGCGCCATCAATTCATGATAAGCAGGGTGATAACGGACTTCATCGATGCGGCGACCATAGGCATCGTGGGAATAAAATTCCGGTGTGACCTTATTGACCACATCGCCTTTTTCAATCCATTCAGCTTGTCCTAAAAGGCCGCCCAATTTAATCAGGCTGTCTTCGCCCCATTCGCCGCTAAATTGAGCGCAGACTTGCTGTAAGGCCACATCACTTTGATAACTGTTATAGTTTACCAGTGCTTGTGGTTGATTAATGACTTGATGGGTGTTGAGTTCTTTATTCATAATTTTACAAGGGGCACTTTAGTAATGCGGTGGGGTTTCGTCTTGAGGACCGGCTTCGATGGCTTCATGGACTTGCTTAAGCTGGTCCTTTAATTGCACATTATGCTGCCGTAATTTAATCAGCTGTTCATCCTGACGATAAACAATCGTGTTTAGAGAATCCACCGTGTCTTCTAAAAAAGCCATTCGGGTTTCGATATCGACTAATTTTTGTTTTATGTCCTCAATGTTTGACATGGCGCATGGGGTTATTGATGTAGTTTGTATATAATAACATGACTACAAGCAACACGATTTAACCTATGTCAACTCAAGCCGCTTTTTCACCGGCCTGTGAACGTAATCAAGCGCCGATACTGGCAGAACTGAGAAAACTGATAAAATCAGATGATCGGGTTCTCTTGGAAATTGGCGCCGGGACCGGCCAACATGCCGCTTATATGGCACCTCAGTTGGCTCATCTACAGTGGTTTCCAACCGATACCGCCGACAAAATGGTGGCGATTGAAGAATGGTGTGAGGATGCCCATTGTGAACGTATTCAGGCACCACAGGTGTTTGAGGTGGGTCAAAGTGAGTGGCCTTTAGATTCGGGTCAAGCCGATATTGTGTTTACTGCCAACACGTTTCATATTATGCCGGCTGACTTGGTGGCAACATTAATTCAGCAAGCCGGTCATTATTTGACTGAAGGTGCACGCTTTGTGGTTTACGGGCCGTTTAAGTACGGTGGTGACTTTACCAGTGACTCTAACCGTAAATTTGATGAACAATTAAAATTCACAGCACCACATCAGGGTATTCGTGATTTTGAGTGGATCGATGGTCTTTTTCAACAAGCCGGTTTTCGAATAATCAATGATGTTTCGATGCCGGCCAACAACCAATTATTAGCTTATGTCAAAAATCGTTAATTATTCTGACCTTGAACAGGCACGAACAGCCATTGCTGATTATGTGATTGAAACGCCATTGTTTCAGTCCAGACGATTAAATGACTGGCTGGGTCATGACATCTATTTTAAGGCCGAAAACTTACAGCGGGTCGGTGCCTTTAAAGCCCGTGGTGGGTGTTACGCGGTGCGTTCATTACTGGCCAATGAGTCCAGCGTGGAACGGGTGTATGCCCGCTCTTTGGGTAACCATGCCCAGGCGGTGGCCTGGGCAGCGCGGTTATTTGATATTGCGGCCACTATTTATATGCCCAAAACCGTCTCAGCAGTCAAATTACAAGCCACTAAAGACTATGGTGCCGATGTGGTGCTTTATGATGATATCAAGGAAGTATCTGTGGTGGAAAACGAAGTGAATGAACGTCCCGGGCATTTCTGGATCTCACCGTTTAATGATAAAGCGGTGATTGCCGGGCAGGGCACCGCCACCATGGAAGCGATTGAGCAAATGCCTGATGTGCCTGATGCCCTGTTTGCGCCCTGTGGTGGCGGTGGTTTATTGTCAGGCATGTGGATAGCCGCCAGGGAATTGGCACCCAATGCACAAGTTATTGGGGTGGAACCGGAAACGGCCAATGATGCCTGGCGTTCTATTCAAGCGGGGAAAATCACACCTTTGGATACACCCTCAGATTCAATTGCCGATGGTGTCAGGACCTATGAAATCGGTGACATTACTTTTGAATATTTAAAAGAAATGGATGGTTTTATGCTGGTTAGTGAGCAACGCATTATTTACTGGACCCAGTGGCTGCAGCATTTATTGAAACTACATATTGAAACCGCCAGTGCCATGTCCATGGATGCGGTCTGTCAATGGCTAAAAAAACAAACCTCACCCCAAAAGGTTCTGGTCATGCTGTCAGGTGGTAATATTGATGCCGCCATGATGCGGCGGATATGGACAGAAGATCAGTTGCAGGAAATACCACGTCTATAAATTCTCAGCATTCGTCAGTATCGTGGAATTGTGCTTCGCATAAGCTTTTATCTTTGCGTGTGGTTTTTTTAATGAAAACCACAAAGGCACAGAGGACACAGAGGAAACAGAGGAATAATTTTCAGTCAGAAATTTACAGCCTTTTTCAGATTGTTTTTTACTGAATTCACCACAAAGGCACAGAGGGCACAGAGAAATAATATTTAGTTGTTTGTATCTATTAGCTCAATTAATCGTGTTCCAGTCACTAATAATGTTTTTGGAAAAACCAAGTTCTGTAGTTGTGACTCTTGCGGTCACTTTTTCTATCAGTAATTTACAGGCTTTACCAATTAATTTTTGCTTAATCCTGGTTAATAATAGTGAGTTTGTTATAAACGGAATAAGTGAAGATATTCTTAAAGCCACTGGGTGCCGGCCTGCGCCGGCACGGTTCTATGTTTTAGTTTAACGTGATAGTTAAAAATATAACTCTACTCGTGGTGCATTTAGGACGAATAAAAACAAATACTGTCATATCGACCGAGCGGAGCGAGTGGAGATATCTCCCAATGGTAGCAATTTGTCGCAAAATTGAGGAGATTCCTCCATGCGCTACGCTTAGTCGGAATGACATACCGTTTTTTTGGAGGCAAAACCATCTTAATTTTCCAAAAATCATTCCAAATGCACCACGGGTAACTCTGTGTTCTCTGTGCCTCTTTGGTTATCTTTTATTTCTTATGGTATGAAATTAATCAATGGTTTTAATCAGTCGGAAACCCACATGAGACAGGGCTTTGTTCGGGTCAGCGGATTCGGTTTTCAGGGTGGCGGCTAAATCGCCGCTCTTCCAGGAACCACCGGCGGCACAAAAAGCCTGGGTGTCGCAATTGCGCACCCATTCGGCCACATTGCCGGTGACATCGTGGCTGTTGGTGGCGGCAGCCAAAGATTTCACCGGTGCGGTAAAGACAAAGTCATCACGACAATCACTGCGGAGATCAAATTTGGATTCATTGCTGGTTTCTTCGCCGGCTATATTGCTGTTACCACAGTTTGGTTTTTTGGCCAGTTGCTGTTGTGCTGATTGCCATTGTGCCAGGGTGGGTAGTCGGTAGTCTGCTTTCTGATTGTCTGACAGCCAGGCCGCATACGCGCCGGCCTGTGTCGCCGTAATACAAATCACCGGATGTTGTGCGGTTTGATCAAAGGGCGGTTTGTCCCAGGTTTTTTTAAAAAAGCCGCCTTTACCAAAATGCTCGCAGCGTTCATTAAAACCTTTGTTTTCGGCAAATGCTTTAAACTGTTTCACCGTTGTTTCACTTTGTGCCAGCCAGAAATCACCGACACCGGTACTGTTGGCGGCAGCCACAAATACCCAGGTATGGCCGGATAAATCAGTCATCACATCGCCGGTTTTCGGAATGGCTTTGTATTGGTTATCGACCGTGGTTAATTCAGTGTTTCCAGGTGCCAGCATAAATGCCATGGTGAGGTAATCCTTGGCTTGTGGGTTGGGGCGGCGTTTTTCGATGGCTTGTTGTGCCAGATGAATGGCTTGATTCGTGATTTTATCGATGGCCGGTTGATAATCATCGGCTTTCATTGGATATGATGCAAAAAAGTCAGTTAATGACTGGATGTGGGTGATGGCATCACCATAGGCCTGTTGATCGAGCTTGCTGTCGATTAAACTGAAATAATATAAACCCACTTTATGCAGGCCCTGTTTTGCTGCCTGGTTGTCCGGGTATTCGGACAAAATGGCGGAAAATTGGCTGGCTGCGTTGTCATCGGCCGGTTTGGTCAGTCGAAAGGCCTTTAAATTTTCGTTGGCTTGCGATAAACGTGCGGTTAAGTCCGGTTCCCGGTCAAGTGACGTATTGTTTTCGGGTAAGTTAATCACCGTTTCCATCAGCGGGGTATCAGGATCAGTGGCTGTCACTTCTTTGGCCAAGGCTTGGGGTGGTATCAATGGCTGTTGCTGCAATGGCTGTTGCTGAGCGGATTGAACGGTTAGGTCTGATTCAGCCTGTGCGTCCACCAATTGAGGTTCCATCACTGTGGGTTCAGTTTCATGACTAACAACAGTTAAACCAATCACAACCAGAAGCAACATGACGATTGCAACAGAAGCAGGTACCAGAAATTTTTTATAAGCGGCCCAATTAATGGTTGTCTTTTGTTTGCTGTCCGATTGATGATCCTGGTAACGAATCTTCATTAAATCTGTTTTTAAATCGGCCACCGATTGATAACGGTCATCTGGATTTTTCGCCAGGCACTGATCGATAATCGGTTGCCAGACACTCAGTTCGGCCGGCAAAATGGGCATGGGCTTGTTGATATGAGCCATTAATATGGAAAAATCATTGCTGGCCGAATAGACATGCTCGCCGGTGATTTTTTCATAGATAATACAACCCAGGGAATAAATATCACTGCGATGATCGATGGGACGTGACTGAATCTGCTCCGGGCTCATATAATGAGCACTGCCGAGCAGCTGCGTTTCTTTGGTTTTGCGCTGAGATTTTTTGGTGATGGCGATACCAAAATCAGCAATTTTAATGCGACCAAACTGATCGAATAAAATATTGTCCGGTTTTAAATCACGGTGAATTACACCATGTTCATGGGCGTGACTTAAACCATCACAAATCTGACCCAGTAAATCAATCAGATGCTCGGCATTGGTGCAAATAATTTCACTGAAATCACCGTGGGTTAAATACGGCATGGTGAAATAAGCCAGACCTGAGGGCAGTTTCTTGGCTTCGTAAATACTGATGATGTGTGGATGATCCAGGGAGGCCACGGTTTTGGCTTCATCCACAAAGCGTTCTGCCAGTAATTTATCTTCCATGACCAGCTTTTTCAGAACTTTAATCGCCACTTTGCGCTGCAAGGATTGCTGGCGTGCTAAATACACGGCGGACATCCCGCCTTCACCGATTTTATCTAAGATGGTGTGGTCAGGAATATTAATATTTAATTTAGGAACGGCTTTCACGTCAAGAACACAATCAATTTTTATTATGTTGATTATTTCAACCCAATCAGCATTAATATGAACCATTATTGCATGAATTATGTGACAGCCATCATAAAAATTGTTGAAATAAGCAGAGGATATTGGTTAAAAGTTGGAAACTGCCGAAAAAGGTCAGTTTTTAGCGACAAAAGCTTGTGTCATTTTTAATTGAACCTACAATGAGGATTTTTCTTTTTACGGATTTGTATGGCGCTGATCAATTTTGATGATGTTTATTTGGATTTTGGTGCCAAACCCATTTTAGACGGTGTGAGTCTGAGCATAGAGCGCGGCCAGAAATGGGCTTTAATTGGCCGTAATGGTGAAGGCAAATCTTCACTGCTTAAAGTTATCAACGGTGATTTACCGATTGATGGCGGTGAAATTAAACGCCAATCGGGCTTAAAAGTGGCAAAAATGCAGCAATCGGCAGCCTCTGCAGATGCCGATGTATCCGTGCGTGACTTTTTATTGCATTCACTGGGCGTTGTGGGCCAACAATTGGCTGCTTATGAGCAAACCGATGATGTGGATAAAATGATGGCGTTGCAGCAGCAGATTGACGATGCCGGGGGCTGGGAATTACTGAACCGGCTTGATACCGTCATCACCCAATTGCGCTTACAGACCGATGCCGATGTGCAATCCTTATCAGGTGGCGTCCGGCGACGTCTTAACCTGGCCGCTGCTTTGGTGCAGTCACCGGATATTCTGTTATTGGATGAACCCACCAACCACCTCGATATTGACAGTATTATATGGCTCCAGGGTTTAATCAAAAGCTTACATTGTGCAGTTATTCTGGTGACCCATGATCGGGCTTTTTTGCGGGCAGTGGCTGATGGGGTGCTGGAACTGGATCGCGGTGACTTGTATGCCTATGATTGTGATTATGACACTTTTTTAAAACGTCAGGCGCTGCGACTTGATAATGAAGTCAAGGAATGGGAACGCCTGGATAAAAAGCTCTCAGAAGAAGAAGTCTGGGTCAGACAAGGCATTAAAGCCCGCCGAACCCGCAGTGACAGCCGCTTACAGGAACTGTATAAACTGCGGAATGAACGCAAACAACGGCGCGAGAAAAAGGGCGCGGCCAAAGCGGATATTAATGTGGCTGAAGCCGGTGGCAAAAAGGTGATAACCGCTTATAAGGTGGGTTTTTCTTATGGAGACCAGGTGATATTGGACGATTTTTCCACCAAAATCCTGCGTGGCGATAAAGTCGGCATAATTGGTCCTAATGGTGTCGGTAAAACCACCTTAGTGAATATTTTACTGCGAGAACTGGAACCGGATGCCGGTTCAGTCAAACTCGGTACCGGTATCCAGGTGGCTTACTTTGATCAATTAAAACAGGATATTAATGACAATGACACGGTGCAGAATAATCTGCAGTTAGGTACCGACTTCGTCACCATCAACGGTAAATCAAAACATGTTATTTCCTATCTGCAGGATTTTTTGTTTTCGCCTGAAAAAGTGAGAGGCCCCGCCAGTGTGTTATCCGGCGGTGAACGTTCCCGTCTGATGCTTGCGCGTCTATTTGCCCGGCCGGCGAATTTGTTGGTGATGGATGAGCCCACCAATGATCTGGATATGGAAACCCTGGATTTATTACAGGAACTGTTGTTGGACTTTCCAGGTACGGTACTGTTAATCAGCCATGACCGGGACTTTATTGATCAGGTCTGTACCCAAACCCTGGTATTTGAAAACCCACAAGACGGGCACTATGAAATTAATGAATACATCGGTGGCTATCAAGATTATTTAAGACAACGCAAATTGCCTGTTGAACAGTCTGACAAATCAGCTGAGAAAGATAAAAGTGATAAATCTACGGCAAATAAACCACCGGCAGGACAGTCATCCACCACCAGCAATCGTCTATTGTTTCATGAGCAAAAAGAATTAAAACAGTTACCCGGTGAAATAGATCAATTGGAAGCCGAGATTAATCAGCTCTCAGAACAAACCTGTGCACCTGATTTTTATCAACAAGATGCTGAGACCATCAAAAAAGTGACCACTCAATTGGCTGATTTAGAACGGCAGCTTGAGGAAAAGTTTAATCGCTGGGATGCGCTGGAAGCGAAGAAGTCAAAGGCATAAATTGCTTGATAATTTCATGGTGCACAAACTCTTTTTTAAGGTGAATTGACTTATTTTTACGACTTTGCAGGTTGCCTGAAGTGATCAAACGTCTTACTGTTTTTTTTGACTAATCTAAAATCTGATTGAACTTATTGATTAAGTGGCTTAATTGTTGCCGTTCTTTTTCACTTAACTGTTTTAATAATGATTGTTCGTATTTAACCGCATCAGGAATCACCACAGCCATTAAATCTTCTCCACGTTCGCTGAGCCGGT
>CAZLAW010000084.1:0-9598 GCA_964557625.1 uncultured Marinicella sp. | reverse complement strand
TTGTGCTACAGCGATCTAATCAGTTTGCTCGATGACCACCCTTAATTTCTTCACAGATATTTTGTATTCCTTTTGCATTATCTGTAAAATGTCTCGGCTGAACATGCGTACTTTAGCGGCAGCGGCTTGATTTTCACAGGTAAAAACAGCCATGTCGCTGCGTATATTGGCCAGCCGACAAAGCCCTTTAACAGGTGCCGGCAACATCGGTTGGAGTCGTTTATTGACATCAGCAATTTGATTGGCGCGTTTGATTAAGGCTGATAAGCCCTTGTCTTGCGCGATTCGCTCATTGAGTGGTTGTAACTTTTTGGTTCGACTCATGGGCCTATTTTGAAGCAGCTTATGGCTAAATGCAATAAGCCAAACACAACGGATAAGTTTTACCATGCAAAATTTAACCCTATTAAAACAAGACCACAGCGGCGTTAAAAAATATTCTTTATCCGAGCGCTCTTTAAGAATTAAACTGTATGCCTTTGTCGCGCTTGGCATCAGCCTGGTTTTTTCACTGGGACTGCTTGCCGCGCCTTTGGTTCTGGGCTTATCCGCAAGCCATGACAAACAAACCATTCAACAACTTCAAGCCCGGGTCGAAACCAGTCAGGCTGAATTAAACAACTTAAAGAAAAGTGTTCAAAACGACATTGATGCCATGACCTTACAAATTGGTCAGTTAATGGCTCAGTCCACCCGGCTGAATGCACTGGGCAGTCGCCTAACTGCTGCCACAGATATTAATCTGGAGGATTTTGACTTAAACGCTTTGCCCGGCTTAGGTGGTGCAGATTTGGAATTAACCGGCGATGAAAACACCCCGGAAACCGTTTATGCCCATTTATTTTCTTTAGAACAAAGTTTCAACCAACAACAAGAACAATTTGATGTCTTGTCAAGGTTGCTTAATGAACAATCCATCGAGGACAACGTAACCCCACACATGATGCCACTGGAGTCCGGTTGGATTTCATCCTATTACGGCAAGCGCATCGATCCTTTTACCGGTAAACAGGCCAGTCACTCGGGTATGGACTATTCCGGTGCTTACCAATCCAAAATCAGAGCCGCTGCCGATGGCGTTGTGGTCTGGGCCGGCCCACGGGGTTCTTATGGCCGTATGGTTGAAATTGATCATGGCAATGGTTTTATGACCCGCTATGCCCACGCCTCAAAAGTAGAGGTCGAATTAGGCCAACGGGTAACCGCCGGCGATCACATCGCCACCATGGGTAAAACCGGTCGAGCCACGTCGGAGCATTTGCATTTTGAAGTATTAAAAAATGGTCATAAAGTCAATCCACTGCCGTTTATCCATTCCTAATAAACAGGTCGATTTTACTCAATACCCGATGTTTGGTCTTGAATATCGGGCCAACTGAAACCACATTAGTTGCTTACAGCAGCAGAACAAAACAACAACACTATGGCATTAAACTCACTCTTTACAAAAGTATTCGGCAGTCGTAATGACCGCTATATTCGCCAACTGGACAAGGAAGCAGATCACATTGAATCCTTAGAGCCGGAAATGCAAGCGCTGTCCGCTGATCAGTTCAAGGAAAAAACCGCTGAATTTAAACAACGCATTGCGGATGGCGAATCGATGGACGACATTTTACCCGAAGCCTTTGCACTGGTGCGTGAAGCCGCCGTCAGAACCTTAGAAATGCGCCATTACCATGTACAGTTAATCGGTGGTATTGTGTTGCACCGCGGTAAAATCAGTGAAATGCGTACCGGTGAAGGTAAAACGCTGATGTGTACACTGGCGGCCTACCTCAATGCCCTGGCCGGTCAGGGTGTGCATGTGGTGACCGTGAATGATTACCTCGCGCAACGGGATGCTGACTGGATGCGACCATTGTATGAATACCTCGGTATGACCGTTGGTGTGGTGATTCCTTCCCTGTCCCACGAAGAAAAACGCGCCGCTTACCAGGCGGACATCACCTATGCCACCAATAACGAACTGGGCTTTGATTATTTGCGCGATAACATGGCCTTTAGCCTGGACGCCAAAGTTCAACGCGAACCGTTTTATGCCATTATTGACGAGGTTGATTCGATTTTAATCGATGAAGCCCGGACCCCTTTAATTATTTCCGGCCAGGTGGATGAATCGCCGGATATCTATAACCGCATCAATAAACTGGTACCCCAGCTTGAGCGGTCCACCAAAGAGCCGGATCCCAAAGAAGTCACCAAAGCTATGCTGGCTAAACAAGCTATACCCGAGCCCGACGGTGACTTTACTGTGGATGAAAAGTCCAAACAGGTCTTTTTGACTGAACAAGGCATGGAAAATGCTGAAAACTTGCTGAAAAAGCACGGCTTGATGAAAGAAAATGAATCTCTGTATGATTCACAGCACATTAACCTGATGCACCATGTCTCGGCCGCTTTAAAAGCCCATCACCTGTTTGAAAAAGATGTGGACTACATCGTTAAAGACGGTGAAATTGTGATTGTAGATGAATTCACCGGTCGGACCATGGAAGGCCGGCGCTGGTCAGATGGTTTACATCAGGCGGTGGAAGCCAAAGAAAACGTACCGATTCAAAAGGAAAACCAAACCCTGGCTTCAATTACGTTCCAGAATTACTTCCGTTTGTATCCGAAATTATCCGGCATGACCGGTACTGCCGACACCGAAGCCTATGAATTCCAGAGCATATACAATCTGGAAGTGATTGTAATCCCCACCCACAAACCCATGATTCGTGATGACCAGGGTGACCTGGTGTATTTTAATCAAAAGGCCAAATTTGATGCCATCATTGAAGACATTAAAGACTGTCATGAACGTGGGCAGCCGGTGCTGGTGGGTACCGCATCCATTGAGGTATCTGAACACATTTCCCGTGAATTAACTAAACATAAGATTAAGCACAATGTGCTCAATGCCAAGCAGCATGAACGGGAAGCCTATATTGTGGCCGAAGCCGGCTTACCCGGCGCGGTGACCATCGCCACTAACATGGCCGGCCGGGGTACTGATATTGTGCTCGGCGGTAACTTAGCCATGGAATTGGAATCACATAAGAATTTAACCGAAGAACAAGCGAAAAAAATCAAAGCAGACTGGAAAAAACGCCACCAACAGGTTCTGGACAGTGGCGGTTTGCGCATCATTGGCACCGAACGCCACGAATCACGCCGGATTGACAATCAGCTGCGGGGTCGTGCCGGGCGTCAGGGTGACCCCGGATCTTCGCGCTTTTATATCTCCTTAGAAGATAACCTGATGCGGGTCTTTGGTCAGTCGCGCATGATGGATAATATGAAGCGTTTTGGCATGAAGGAAGATGAATACATCGAGCATAAATGGATTACCCGGATTATTGAAAATGCCCAGCGTAAGGTGGAATCTCATAACTTCGATATCCGTAAAAACCTGTTGGAATTTGATGACGTTGCCAACGATCAGCGACTGGTGATTTATCAGCAACGGGCTGATTTGCTGGAATCTGATGACATCGGCGATTACATCGCTGACATCCGTGAGGAGGTATTCCACAACGTTATACGCCAGTACGTACCTTTGGAAAGTGTGGAAGAACAATGGCAAATTGCCTCTCTGGAGCGGGTATTGGCCACAGAGTTCGGTATTGAAATCAATATTGTGCGTATTTTAGAGCGCGATGAAGACCTCAATGACGACGGCTTGACCGATAAAATTCTCAGCCACATTGAACGTTTCTTTAAAGAGAAAGAAGCCCTCACCGGCAACGATGTGATGCGACAATTTGAAAAAGCCGCCTACCTGAACACATTGGATCAACAGTGGAAAGAGCACCTGGCACAAATGGACCATTTACGCCATGGCGTCAATTTGCGCAGCCACGCGCAAAAACAGCCCCTGCAAGAATACAAACGTGAATCTTTTGAAATGTTTAAAGATTTGCTGGATCGGATTAAATATGAAACCATCCGTATTATTGCCCGGGTTAAGGTGCGTCAGGATGAAGATGTGGAAGCCATGGAGCACCGCGAAAACAAAAATGTGACCTACCAACACCAAAGCGCCGGGCAACAACAAAGTCAGGCCGAGGATAAGGTGGAAACCTTTGTCCGTGAAGGCGAAAAAGTGGGCCGTAATGACCCGTGTCCCTGTGGTTCGGGCAAAAAATATAAAAAATGCCACGGCAAACTGAGCTAAAACACATCGATGTTGCGGTTTTGGTGTTATTAAATCACCAAAACCGCGTTTTACTCACCCAGCGTCGAGATGATGTTCACTTAGCCCGATATTGGGAATTTCCCGGCGGTAAAATAGACGCCAACGAAACGCCGCAGCAAGCCCTGTACCGTGAAATACAGGAAGAATTGGCATACCAGCCCAGACAAGCCACATTCTGGCAACTCATCGAATACGACTACCCTGAATTGTCCGTGCGCTTACATATTTTTAAAGAACACGCAAATAAACCGCAAGTTCATAACAATGAACAACAGGCCATGCAATGGTGCACCATCACGGATTTAACCAGTCAACAGCTGCCGCCGGCCAATCAAGCCATTGTCGATGCCCTGTTACAACACCAGGATAACGGCAATAATAGCTAATCTGTGCGATGGCCCAATTGTTTCTTCGCCCGCATCCACAGGCTATCCAGATAGTCTAAATTATAGCTGTCCTGGCCGGGCTTTTCCTGATGAGCCAGCTGTTCAACAATCCGAAAACGGGCATCGAAGCGCTGGTTGGCTTTGCGCATGGCCAGGTTCGGGTCCACATTGAGATGACGGGCCAAACTGGTGCACACCATCAACAAATCACCCACCTCGCCTTCAATCTCTTTTTGATTGCCCCTGTCCATGGCCTCTAAAAGCTCGTGCTTTTCTTCATCAAGTTTATCAAAAACCGGCGCAATATCCGGCCAATCAAAACCGATGGTGGCGGCGGCTTTGTGCATTTTCATCGCCTTGAGCAATTCCGGAAAATTACTTGCAATGCCGTCAAAAACACTGTCCTTTTGTTGGTTTTTTTGTTTTTCCCAGGCCCTGGTTTGTTCATCGGCATCCCGGATCGTTGGCTGTTGATCATCAAAAACATGCGGGTGTCGGTCCACCATTTTCCGACACAAGCCATTAACCACATCCTGAAAAGAAAATAACCCACGCTCCTCAGCCAAGCGGGCATGAAACACCACTTGAAACAATAAATCGCCCAGTTCTTCTTGAAGTCCGGGCCAATCCTGACGCTCAATCGCATCAGCCACCTCATAGGCTTCTTCAACGGTATACGGTGCGATACTGTCAAAATCCTGGGCCAGATCCCAGGGACAACCCGCCTGGGGATCGCGTAAGCGTGCCATCACATCCAATAAATCATCAATATCTTTGTGCATAATCTTAGTTTTTAGGGTGGTAAAATAATTTTAAATTGGGCACCTTTTAATTCAGGATCTCGGTCAATGCTTAATTCACCCTGATAGGATTCCACAATGTCAGTCACAATCGACAGCCCAATACCGTGGCCGGTCACTTTTTCATCACCACGGACACCGCGTTCTAATAATTTTTTTCGCTTATGTTCGGCGATTCCGGGACCGTCATCGGCAATTACAATCATTAAGCCGGTGCGTTGACGGCCTGTTTTTATCAACGTCTTAATGGTGACATGAATGTGTAAATCACACCATTTAAAGGCATTTTCCAGTATGTTGCCGAGTAATTCCATTAAATCACCCTGTTCGCCAAAAAACTCAGCGCCCGGAGCGATTTCTGTTTTGACCTGCACCTTCTTTCGGTGGTGAACTTTTTGTAATGAGCCGATAATTTTATCCACCACATCAATCACCGCCACGCCACGCACAAAGGTCCGGTGGCCGGCCACTGCAGCTCGTTTTAACTGATAAGCGATAATTTCATCCATGTGACTGATCTGTTGTTGAATCACGTTTTTATCGATGGGTTGATTGTCTAACTCAGAATTAACAATGGCCAGAGGTGTTTTCAAAGAATGTGCCAGATCACCCAGGGTGCGACGCTGACGTGCCAGAGAATTACGTTCATTTTCAATCAATCGGTTTAAGCTGGCGGTCAAACCACGCAATTCTAAGGGATAGTCTTCTGAAAAAATGGCATCGGCGCCCTGCTCCAATCGGGCCAGGTCGCCCATCAGGCGTTTAAGTGGTCGGGTGGCCCAATACATAATCACCCATTGCACCACCAGCAAACCGCCACTGATAACAATAATCCAGGTCAGTAAACTGTCACGAAAAGTGGCCAGTTCCTGATAAAAATCACCGGCATGTTCGGACACCGCAATGGTGGCGTGAATCACCTCATCATCGGTTTCAATGGCCACCCCGTGACTGAGGTAAAAATAAGGGACATTATCCAGTTCTTCCCGGCTGTTAAAAACCCGCTGGTTAATGGGCAAGGGTTCAATATCCGGGATGTCCTGACCCAGTACGGAAGGGGTTTGCCATAAAAAATCCCGGATTAAAATTTGTCCGTATATGCCCGAAGCCGGTTGCTCCATTCGGGGTGTCGGGTAGTTTTCCGGCATCACCAATTGGTTCCCGTCGTATTCAATATAAGCAATCAATGCGTACAGGTAGCCTTCCAAACGTTCCTCCACCAACTGCAGGGTTTTTTCTTTGAAGGCTTGTTGCATCAGTACGCCCATCAGACTTAGGGCGAAAATTAAAGCCAGACTGGAAGTGAGCAGAACCCGGGTTTTTAACGCAGTGCGCTGACCAAAACCCAACATGGATTAGTCCCGTCGGCGTAATCGATAACCGCGTCCGCGCAGGGTTTCAATATAAGAGGTGTCGGGATCAATTTCAGCGATTTTTTTACGCAACCGACCGACAAAAACTTCGATAACATTACTGTCGCGGTCATAATCCTGGTGGTAAATGTGCTCCGTCAGGGTGGTTTTGGACACCACTTCATCCTGATGTAACATCATATATTCAAGCACTTTATATTCGTAGGAAGTCAGGGTGAGCTGCTCACCTTTTAATTTAACATCCTGATGACTGGTGTTCATGACCAGATCACCACAGGTAATTTCCGGGGTGGCATTACCACTGGAGCGACGTACCAACGCATTAACACGTGCTAAAAGTTCAGGAAAATGAAACGGTTTGACTAAATAATCATCCGCACCGGCATCCAAACCCATCACTTTATCCTGCCAGGAACCACGGGCCGTGAGTACAATAATCGGAAAATCGATGCCCTCCTCGCGCAAGGTGCGAATCACTTCCATCCCTGAAATCTGGGGCAGGCCCAAATCAATCACCGCCACATCCGCCGGGTATTCGCGGCCTTTGAACAAGCCGTCTTCGCCATTATCGGCTTCATCCACCACATAGCCCACTTCATCAAATCGTTTGACTAAAATAGAGCGTAAATTATCATCATCTTCAATTAGTAATACACGCATAATCTAATCCGGATCACGGTCATTGGAAGGTTGAGGCCGTACCTGCGTGCGCGGTTGTGGCACAGGCCGTTGGGTAGGTCGTTGTGCAGGTCGTTGTGCCGGCCGACGGTTTCTTGGTGAGGCGGTGGGCTGTGAATGACGTTGAAAACGACGAAACTCAGGCCGTCTGGAATGTTGAATCTCACGTCGATTATCCGGTTGCTGCCTGTCTGAACGCGAAGAATCCGGCTTCGGTTGTGCAAAGTAGTCCCGTGAATTGAGCGATGGTGGCGGCTGTTTCTGCACCGTGGCCGGTTTTCGAATGGTCTTCACACTGCCTTGTGGCGTCACCACCCGAATTTCATGCACACCCTGACGGGTTTTGGCCGACAACACCTGGCCTTGTTTGCGCGCTTCTTTCACCGCTTCATTTAAGGTGTTGGCACATACAGCTTCACCTTTAAACAGCAGTGGCAGAAGAAATAGAATCAATATCTGTGGTTTCATGGCCATCTATTTTAAGTCAACTGACTGAATTGGTGCTGAATTTGCTGTCGCATTTTTGTGATGGTGGTCTTGTAATCACCACTGTTAAAAATGGCCGAGCCGGCCACAAAGGCATCGGCACCGGCGGCGGCAATGGCGCCGATGTTATCCACTTTAACACCCCCATCCACTTCAAGACGAATATCCCGACCACTGACGTCAATTCTGTCCCGTACCAGCTTCAATTTATTCAGGGTTTCGGGAATAAAAGACTGCCCGCCGAAACCCGGATTAACACTCATTAACAGCACCAGATCCAGTTTATCCATGACATGATCCAGCCAGTGAATCGGCGTCGCGGGATTGAGCACCAGGCCGGCCTGACAGCCGCCTTCTTGAATCATTTGAATCGTACGATCCACATGTTCACTGGCTTCCGGGTGAAAGGAAATAATACTGGCGCCGGCATCAATAAAATCACCGATGATGCGATCCACCGGTTTCACCATCAAATGCACGTCTATGGGTGCGGTGATACCATGTTTTCTGAGCGCTTTTAAGACCATCGGACCAATGGTCAAATTGGGCACATAATGATTATCCATCACATCAAAATGCACCCAGTCGGCACCGGCAGCAAGCACGGCATCGGTTTCCGCCCCCAAACGGGCAAAATCAGCAGATAATATCGATGGCGCAATGATGGGTTGTTTCATGAAAAGAAATTTTCTTTAAAGCAATTAGTTTGGCATCACCGTGTTTAAAAGTCAAACCTTATCAAGGTCTTACCAGCCACGTAAATCTTTCACTTCTTCCCAGGCCAGCTGAATGTTTTTGGCTTTTTCTTCGGCCACTTTCATCATCTCTGGCGGCAAGCCTTTAGACACCAGTTTATCAGGATGATGCTGACTCATCAGCTTTTTATAAGCACGCCGGATGGTTTGTTTATCGGCGGATTTATCCACCCCCAACACCCGGTACGGATCACGAACTGATGTCGGCCGGGTATGACTTCGCTGTCGCTGACGGCTTTGACCACTGTGTTGCTGATAATAACCTGAACTGCGCATCTTAAACATGGCATGCAACATGGCCACAGGATAGCCAATCAATTGACATATCTGCTCGATTAAACGCTGTTCTGCGGGGTCTATGGCACCATCCACTGTGGCCATATCAATCAGCATTTCCAGGAAAAACTGCTTTAAGGACAATGACGTGCGAGATTTTTGCCGGAAATCAGTTAAGTCCCGTTCAATTTTATAATGTGCTTGTTTACCCTGATTAAAATAATTAATCGCTTGTTGTCGCAGCTCCGGCGTCAGTTTCATCTTGTTCATGATGATTTCCGCCCGGTCGATCTCCTGCCGTGACACCACGCCGTCTAATTTCGCCAGCTTACCCATGCTGACAAACAAGGCTTTAAAGAAGCTGTGTTGTATGGCGGAGCGGTTTTGTTTGGTGAAACGACGATCACCGCTGATAAATTGTGTGACTTGATGTCCCAACCAGGCACCCAGAAGCATGCCGATAAAGCCACCCAGTCTGTAGCCAATCAGACCACCGATAAGTATTCCCATATTTATTTCATTTGCGTGTGTATATTTAGAGGGTTAAAATAGCCTTTTTGGCCAAACTCCATGGACATTTTTCTGCCTAAAATCCACCAAGGTAAAGTGCGTGATGTTTATCAAATCGACGACAAGCATCTGCTGATGGTTGCCAGTGACCGAC
>CAZLAW010000083.1:0-9669 GCA_964557625.1 uncultured Marinicella sp. | reverse complement strand
ACAGACCCTTACCCACCGAATTTTTTGCTGACTGGAAAGAACGAGAAGCCCTGGCTGAGGGCATGATTCCCTTAATCGGGCGTTTATACCGTCGCCGTAATGTGTCCTTGTATATGTACGGTAAAAGTATGATTAACCAGTCGGTCACTGACCTGATGAAAGCGCACCGTTTTGTGCGCCAGGTTGAGGGCAATGAGCTGAGTGAATACGAAACCTATCCTTTTATAAAAGCCATCGCGGCCTTGCCGTTGGGGCCTGCGCACATTGATGTGGGTAAAATGGTGTACCGCTATTTTAAAACCAACAGCTATGATGATATTGAGCAGTCGGATGTGGATGCCTATGTTAAAGAAGAGTTGGCCCATTTAATCGGTTCAGACAAAAAACCTTTGGATAAGCCCCAGGATGTGGTTTTGTATGGCTTTGGCCGGATTGGTCGTTTGGTGGCACGTCTGTTAATTGATAAAACCGGTGGCGGAGATGTTTTGGTTTTACGGGCCATTGTGGTGCGCAATACCGGGCAGAAAAACGACCTGGAGAAACGGGCGGCTTTGTTAAGAAAAGACTCTGTACACGGTAAATTCCACGGCACCATTCGGGTTTTACAAGATCAGAATAAACTGGTCATTAACGGTAATGAGGTGCAAATTATTTATGCCAATTCACCGGCTGAAATTGATTACACCGAGTATGGCATTCAGGATGCCATGATTGTCGACAATACCGGGGTTTGGAAGGATGAAGAGGGCTTACGCGGTCACTTACGTCCCGGGGCGGCCAAAGTGCTGTTAACGGCGCCGGCTAAGGGTGATATTCCGAACATTGTTTATGGTATTAACCATGATCAAATTACCCCCGATAAGGAAATCATATGTGCAGCATCGTGTACCACCAATGCGATTGTGCCGGTGTTAAAATGCCTGAATGACAAATATGGTATCCAACACGGACATATCGAAACTGTGCATGCCTACACCAATGATCAAAACTTGATTGATAACTACCACAAAAAGGACCGTCGCGGACGCAGTGCGGCCTTAAATATGGTATTAACGTCCACCGGTGCCGCCAAGGCGGTTTCCCGGGTGTTGCCGGAGTTGGAAGGAAAACTGACGGGTAATGCCATTCGGGTGCCGACCCCGAATGTGTCCATGGCGATGTTGAATGTACAACTGAATCAAGAAGTCACTTTAGAGGAATTAAATGAGTTCTTGCGCTATAAATCCTTGCATTCCAAGCTACAACAACAAATCGGCTACACGATTTCTTCTGAAGCGGTGTCAACGGATTTTGTCGGTTCACGCCAGGCTTGTGTGATTGATTCGGTGGCCACCATTGTTGAGGGTAATAATGTGATTTTATATTGCTGGTATGACAATGAGTTTGGTTACAGTTGTCAGGTGGTGCGTTGTTTAGAGCAATTTTCGGGTGTGAAATGGCCCACTTATCCGGGTAAATAACCACCAGTCTACGCTTAAAAAGCCGCTTTGATGTAAAAATCAACAGCGGCTTTTTTGTTATGGTAAATTATTAATACTTGCATTCATTCAAGCCTTTTAGTATTTTATTTTGATGGAGGCGTTAAATTAAACTGTCTCAGGGTGTGTGAACGTGGAAATCGGGATATGATGAATCGAAATCAATTATTACAAGAACTCATTACTATTTTTGATAAACAATTACAGGATAGTTTGTCAGAAGCGATTAAATTGACCCTTAATAAGCTATTTTCTTTGGCGCAAAATGCCGACAGCAACCAAAAAGAGCAGGTTTTATTCAATCAATACCGTGATCTGAAAGAACAGGAAAAGCGATTACGCCAGGAAGTGCGTGAAAAAACCAAACAAATGCCAGAATTTATTTCGGCTGAAGTCAATAAATCTGACACAAAAATGTCATTAGCACTGGTTGAAGATGAAGAATTATCCATCAGTTTGTCATTGACACAGCTGGATTCGACCCTTGAAATTGCCGGTCATACAGAGTTATATCTGCTCGAAAAACGCATGAATGTGTTGTTTGGTGATGAGCGCATTGATAAAACCAATATGCCGTTTTCTCCGGCCGCCATCGTCTGGCTTATGAGCCATACTTTAAAACCGATGAATTGGAGTGAAGCGGTTAAAACCAAACTCATAGAGGCTTTACAAAAATCATTACACGGTAACATCAGCGAAGTTTATCACCAGCTGAATGAACGCTTGATTGCGGCCGGGATTTTGCCTCATTTACAACCTGAAATTAAAGCGCCGAAATCCAAAACCCCGGACAACAGCAAAGTCAAAAAGAAGGACGACAAACCGACGCCGCAAGAAACATTAAAAAAAGAGTCAGAACCGTCGGACACCGATGATCAATCAACCGCTGCTCAACAACCCCGAGAATCTTCGGCTGAAGAACAGCAATTGGTCAATTCTATTTTTAAATTATTAGCCAAACAACAAAGCCAGGGGCAGGACTACCGCCCTGATTATGAGACAGATACACCGCAGTCCGGGGGGGCAGGTGTTGACCAGGTTCCCACAGGTACCTCGCGTCATCCGCAGAATGTGGTTTCGGGGAATGATTTTGAACAAGCCCTTAACCAAATTGATCAGGATGCCGGTATTCTGGCTAATTCCCGAAATTTAAACGATCTAAAGCGGTTGTTAACTGATCGGGTGCGCAATAATACCGGTAATTATTACCCCGAATTATCTGAAAAACAGCATAAAACCATCGACTTGATGGGTATGATTTATGATGAAATTCATGAAGACCGTCGCATTGACAAAGACATCCGATCATCCTTAAACGCCATTAATGTGCCGCTCATTAAAACTGCGGTTAAAGATGACAGTTTTTTCTCCGATCAGTCACACCCGGCGCGACAGTTTATGGAGTTGTTATTGCAAACTTCGCAACGCTGGTATGGAACCGATGTGATAAAACAGGTGCATCAGTTCAGTGACCATGCCGCCAAAGATTTTGATGGTGGCCGTGAGGGCTTTGTCAAAGCGTTAAGGGATTTGTCAGACTTTTTGGAAGTCACGGAAAATCGGGCCAAGAAGGCTGAACAAAAATGGGTGAGTGCCGCGCAAGGCAAAGAAAAAATGCAGGTCACCAAGGATAAGGTTAATGAAAAACTGGATGCGATTTTAAAAGATTGTGAAGTCAAATTTGTACGGGATGTGGTGAAGCATGTTTGTAAAGATGCGTTAACCTTAACCATGCTTCGTGAAGGTGAAGATTCAGAACAATGGCAAGCCAATATTCAGACCGCCAAGGTACTGTCACAAATTGGTAATCGCGCCAAATTTAAACAACTGACCGGTGCCCAAAAATTGGCGGCGATGCGGCATTTGGATGAAACCATGGATGAACTGGGTTTTTCCAAGCGCGACCGCATGACCACCAAAGACAACCTTCACGCTTGCTTTCAATGGCAGGAGGCCAATCAGAAACAAGTCCAAAAAGACCCGCCGACGCTTAAAAAAGTGCAGTCTGTGGACAAAGCCTCGAAAGAGCAGGCCAAAGCCACGGAATCCGCTAAAAAAATTGAAGAAATCAGGGCGCTTAATGAGCGTGAGAAAAAATTGGTTAAACAGATTATACAGATACCCTACGGCAGTTTGTTTGACTTCAAAGCAGGACAAGGTGGTGCTGTTATTCGGCGTAAACTGTCCTGGGTCAGTACCTTGAGTGAGCGGGTTTTGTTTGTTGATTTAGCCGGACGCCATCCACATAAGATGGGATTGGCCCGGATGGCGATTGATATGAGTCGCAATAACATTGTTCAGGTTGAGCTGGATTCAGGTGGTTATATTAAAAAGGCCCTGGGTCGTATTATGAATCGGCTGAAAAAAATGGCCGCCTAAAATCGAGGAAACATATGGTAGAAAAAAGAGCCCACATACGTGTTTATCCGGCCACCGGTTCACAGGTGACCAATGTCTTGACCGAGCAAAACATCGGTCGGGTGGTGGATATTTCTCAGAATGGGTTTTTATTGTCCAGCCGAAAGGCGGTTAAACCGGGTATGATTTTACAGTTATCGGTAGAATTAAAGGAACTGGCGCCGAAAACGATTGAAATGGGCGCTGAGTGTATCTGGTCAGACCACCAGGACAGTGGTCTGACCTTTGCCGGCTTTCAAATCATTGATATCAGTAAAGCCGATGAACAATTATTGACTACGGTTGTGCAGCAATTAGCAACTGATTAATCAGCAGCACATCTTCTTGCGTCAAGGTACCAGCTGCCCGTTTTAAGTTCAAAATATTCATGAGATAGTCATGCTTGGCACGGGAGTAATCACGTTGTGCCTGGTATAAGCTGCGTTGAGAATTTAACACCTCCACAATATTACGAGTACCCACTTCAAAACCCGCTGCAGTGGCTTCTTCAGCGCTTTTAGCAGACACCACCGCCAACTCTCTGGCTTGGACGGAACGCCAACCGGCTTCTACATTTCGCAGCGCATTGCGCACATTGCGTACGGTTGAGAACGTTACCTGGTCTAAGTTTTCCATCGCCGCCTGGTAGCGAAAACGGGCTTCATCGGTTAATGAGCTGACCCGAAAACCCGAAAACAGGGGGACGGTGACGGTTAATTGTGCTGAAGTGCTGTCAGTTTCCTGAGAGCCGGTGGCAAAAACTTCCTGGGTTTGGGGGTCGCGTAAGGCCACATTGTCATTGACGTTGTTGCTGCGGGTCACGGACAAATCCACGCTGGGTAAATGACCGCTGTGTTGTAATGAGATGTTTTTTTCTGCCAATTCCGCATCGATTTTAGCCACCGCTAAATTGGGATTGTTGTTCAGTGCCAGGGATTCCCAGAAAGCCAGGTCTTTATCAGGCAGTTGCAATTCTTCAATGTCAGCCGGCAGTGCCGCCAATTCTTCATAATAGGTTTGGGTGATTTCAAACAGTGCTTCCCGGCTGTCATCTAAGGTATTTCTGGCGTTAATCACATTGGCACGGGCAGAATCGTATTGGGCACGGGCTTCATGGACATCGGTCACTGCAGACAGGCCCACTTCATAGCGTTGCTCTGCTTGGCGCAACTGCTGTTCAATGGCTTTTTCTTCGGCCACCGCAAATTGAACCACATCGATGTTGGTCAGCACATTAAAATAACTTTGTGCCACCCGAATCAGAAAGTCCTGGCGCGCCACATCGTAATTGGCCTGTCCCCGCAACCCTTCTAATTTTGCCTGGTCCATTTGCACATAGTTGGCATGGTCATAAATGGATTGGTTTAAGGAAACCCGCCAGCCGTATTGATCGGTATCGGGGATGTCAATTTTGCCGATGATATCCAGCTCAGACTCGGTTTCACCCCATTGTTTGTTCCAACTGCCGTTGACTTGGGGAAGAAAATTAGCCCGTGCCTGTTTTTTGGTCTCCTGGCTGGCTTTCAGGTTGTATTCTGCGGCCCGTAATTGTGGGTCTTGTTGTAAGGCTTCATTCAAGACATCAAGTAAACTGGCTGCGTTTACCTGAGCGCTCATGAGCACGCTGATAAAGATTATTTTTTTTAGCATAATTTTGGTCAAACTCAGAGGTTAAATGGGTGGTTGTTTTGGTTTGGCTGATGCAGAGCCGCCACCACAGTGTCAAAATGACTGGTGTATTTGTCAGGCGCTGTGTAAATGCGGGCTTCCATCACCGGATCTTCGCCAATGATGGCAAAAACCTGGCCGTCATCTTTCAGCCAATTGAAGACAAATTCGGGCAGTGCTGTTAATGAACCGGTTAAAACAATGTGGTCGTATTTTATCGGTGCTTTAAAGGCAAAAAAATCCGCTTGTTCTAAAGTCACCTCTTCGATACCCTGATCAGATAATTTCTGTCGGGCTGAATCGATGAAGTCCTGAAAAATATCAATCGAATGGACATGATCAGTCAGGGTTGCAAGCAAAGCAGTTAAGTAACCGCTGCCGGTACCGACCTCCAGAACCCGGTCATCGGATGATAAATTCAGCGCTTGTAAAAGACGACCTTCTTCGACCGGCTTCATCATAAACTGGTCATGTCCAATCGGTAATGCCATATCTGCAAAAGCCAGTTTTCGTTGTGAAACCGGCACAAATTCTTCGCGTTGAATATTTAACATGGCATGAAGGACATCTTTGTTAAGAACATCCGCGGGGCGCACCTGTTGGGTGACCATATTGTGTCTTGCTTTATCAAAATTCATGTCTTACTCGTGTGTTTTTGTTATCATTCCAATTCGATGACATCATGAGATGGTCACATTCGCTGCCGATTATGACAGTTTATTGATATGTGGGGGCCAAATCATGGGTTAAAAGTCATATTTTAAGCTATTTTTACCAATGAACGAAGCCAAATCCCAACAGACTGCCGAACAAACATTGCAAACGGGTCTACAGAAGCTGCATTTAGACACCCGTATGGGCGCGCCGATTATGGAATTTTTATGCTTGTTACGTCAATGGAATCAAACCTATAACCTGACAGCCATCACGCAATGGCATGATATGGTGGTACAGCATGCACTGGATTCAGCTGCAGTGATTCCGCATGTTAAAGGAGAACGAATTATTGATGTCGGTACCGGCGGGGGGTTGCCGGGTATTATTTTGGCGTTGTATAAGCCGCATGCATCAGTGACTTTAATTGATGCGGTGGCTAAAAAGACCCGGTTCCTCAAGCATGTGAAGCGTCAATTGAAACTGGATAACATTGTGGTGGTCCATGATCGGGTTGAAAATTTTATTCCCGATAAAAAATTTGATGTGGTAATATCACGGGCATTTGCTGAGGTTAATTTGTTTTTAAGCTTAACTGGTGCGTTGGGTGACCGACACACACGATTTATGGCCATGAAAGGACCCAAAGTTGACACTTTGGCAGAACAATCTGATTATAATCTGGTGTCTGAATTAACCTTGGATGTGCCTTTTTTAAAGGCCCAACGAATGCTTTATCAATACATGAAAAAAACCTGAACCTATGAATCCTCAAGCCAGAATTATTGCCATTGCCAACCAAAAAGGCGGCGTCGGTAAGACCACCACAGCGGTCAATACAGCGGTTGGTTTAGCCCAATTAAAGCACCGGGTGTTGTTGGTTGATCTGGATCCGCAAGGTAATGCCACCATGGCGTGTGGAATTGATGCCAGATCACTGGAACAGTCTGCGTGTGAATTGCTGTTGTCTGAGTGTGAGGCGTCAGAAGCCATCATCCAAACTGAGCATGTGGATGTGATCGGTGCCAACACTGATTTGACCGCGGCAGAACTGCAATTGATGGATGAGGATTATCCGCAACAGGCCTTAAAGCAGCAATTGGCAGCAGTGGTTGACCACTATGATTATATATTGATTGATTGCCCGCCTTCTTTGAGTATTCTGACCATCAATGCCCTGACTGCAGCTGACAGTGTACTGATTCCCATGCAATGTGAATATTATGCGCTCGAAGGTTTGACTTCATTGCTGGATACCATTAAACGGGTCCAACAAACGGTCAACCCTGATTTGCACATTGAAGGTTTGCTGCGAACCATGTTTGACGGCAGAAATAATTTAGCCAATGATGTGGCGGCCCAAATCAGTGAGCATTTTGGTGACAAAGTCTTTACCACGGTGGTGCCGCGCAATGTGAAAGTGGCTGAAGCCCCCAGTTTTGGGCAGTCAGCGATCGAATATGATGTGTTATCGCGAGGGGCAGTGGCATATAAAGGGCTGGCCAGTGAAATTACCCGGAGGCATCATGGCAGAACCTGAAAAATCAAAGAAAAAAACCGGCTCAAAAAGTAAACGAAAAACTGGTTTAGGCCGTGGTTTGGATGCCTTGTTAGCGTCCTCTAAAAACGCTGAAAGTGGTTCTGCTGATGATCATGGCAGTGAATTACAAACTTTAGCCACCGGTCAATTACAGCCGGGGCAATACCAGCCGCGGACCATCATGGATGAAGGCAAACTCCAGGAATTGGCCGAATCGATTAAATCACAAGGCATTGTTCAGCCGATTGTGGTGCGTCAAATCAGTAGTCGCAAATATGAAATCGTGGCCGGAGAACGCCGCTGGCGTGCCGCCCAACTGGCCAAACTTAAAGAAGTGCCGGTATTGGTCAAGGACATTGATGACCAACAAACCATTGCCATGGCGCTGATTGAGAATATTCAGCGTGAAGACCTCAATCCGTTGGAAGAAGCTCAGGCACTGTCACGTCTTATTCAAGAATTTTCTCTGACCCACGCCCAGGCAGCTGAAGCGGTGGGTCGGTCACGGGTGGCGGTGAGTAATTTGTTGCGTTTATTGGATTTAGCCGATGAGGTGAAGCAATTGCTTAATGACGACATGCTTGAAATGGGTCATGCCCGTTGCTTATTGGGTTTGGATAAAAAACAGCAATCACAAGCTGCGCGGGACATTGTTGCTCAAAAGCTCACCGTAAGACAGGCCGAAGCCCTGGTTAATGCCATCAAAAACCCGAGCCCTAAAAAACCCAAAACCAAGCCCCCCAAAAGTGCAGATGTACGGCATTTAGAACAGCAACTCAGTGAACAATTGTGTACCCAAGTGACGCTTAAACAAAAATCCGGTGGTAAGGGCCAGTTGATTATTGATTATCACAACAGTGATGAGCTTCAGGGTATATTAGACAGGATAAAGTAAAAAGCTGTGAGGCGGCCAAAAATGGCTTGAAAGCTTGCTTTTAAGGCTTGATGGCGTTAAAGTTTGCAGCCAATTTTTGCAAACCGATAATATCCCCATGAGCACATCCAATCAAGCCCTGGCCGACTGGGTTAAGGAAGTCGCAGAATTAACCCAGGCTGATCATGTTTACTGGTGTAACGGCAGCCCGGCTGAAGACGAATCCTTTAATCATCAGTTGTTAGAAGACGGTACCTTTAAACGTCTCAACGAAGAAACCCATCCCAATTGTTTTTTGCATTTGTCCGACCCCAAAGATGTGGCGCGGGTTGAACATTTGACCTTTATTTGTACACCTGAAAAGGAAGATGCCGGTCCCAATAACCATTGGATGGATCCGCAACAAGCCCATGAAAAAATGGATGGATTATTTGCCGGTTGTATGAAAGGTCGAACACTGTATGTGATTCCTTATTGTATGGGTCCGATTGATTCACCGATTTCACGTTGTGGTGTGGAAATTACCGACAGTCCTTATGTGGTGCAAAATATGCGTCTGATGACCCGTATGGGTGATGAAGCCTTAAGACGTATTGAGCGAGAAGGTGATTTTGTGAAAGGCTTACATTCCACCGGTGAGCTCGACCCGGAACGCCGGTTTATTATGCATTTTCCCGAAGAACGGGTGATTAAAAGCTATGGCTCCGGTTATGGCGGCAATGCCTTGCTGGGTAAAAAATGCCATGCCTTGCGGATTGCGTCTTACCAGGCGAAAGATGAAGGTTGGTTAGCCGAACATATGTTGATTTTGGGCATTAAAACACCTGCCGGTGAGCAGCATTATGTGGCGGCAGCGTTTCCGTCGGCCTGTGGTAAAACCAATTTGGCGATGCTGATTCCACCGGAAGGTTATCTGCAGGACGGTTGGGAAATCACCACCGTGGGTGATGACATTTGTTGGATGCGCCCCGGTGAAGACGGCCGTTTATGGGCGATTAACCCGGAAGCCGGCTTTTTCGGCGTGGCCCCGGGTACCGCCAAAGACACCAACCCGAATG
>CAZLAW010000082.1:0-9720 GCA_964557625.1 uncultured Marinicella sp. | reverse complement strand
GACAGTATTTTTTTTATTCGTCCTAAATGCACCACGTGTAGAAACTATAAATTTGTTTTTTGATGAAAAAAAAGATAAGAAAATGTTTACTGCATCGCATTTTTTCTCGAAATAACAGGTAAAATGGATTGTTAATTTAATCACAAAACCAAAAGAGGAGTTATGCGCTATTTATTGTTAAGTCTCATTTTCATGTCTTGTACTGTGGTAGCACGTGAGGGTGAGCCGCCTAAGAGTTTAAGTCAAAATATTCAGTTTAAATCAGCCCAGGTAACCAAAGAATTACCGGCTGTGGATGTTGAACAGCTGTTGCAAAAATATCAATATCAACCACAAGCGGCCAAACCGCTGCGTTTTGCAGTACCGAATGAAATAAACATTGATCCGGTTAACAGTGGTCAATGGATTATCCTCCATGATGGGCCTTACGCAGGTGACCGTGTTTGGCAAATGCGTTTTACCGCTAAAAATGCCACCGATATGAATTTTGGGCTAACTGAGTTTAATTTACCTGAAGGTGTTGAAGTACATTTTATCAGCTATGCAGATTCGCCACCTTTTTATGATGGACCCTATACGTCAGAAGACAACAAAAAATATAATGAATTCTGGTCTGCTCCCTTACCCGGTGATGATGTGGCGATTGAGTTATATGTGCCCAAGTCAGTGTCAAAGGATGATATCCATTTAACCGTGGGTCGGGTCAGCAGCGGCTTTCGGGATGTGTATAAACGTTATGGCGGACAAGGGCTGCGACCCAAACAAGGATCTTGTAACAATGATGTGGTGTGCCCTGTGGGTGATCCCTGGCGTGATGAGATTCGTTCAGTGGCCGCTTACACCATCGGTGGGGTTGATACCTGTTCGGGGACCATGGTGATGGATGCGGAAAGATCATTTAAACCTTACTTTGTGACTGCCTATCATTGTGGTATTTCGCCTGGGAATGCCGCGTCTGTGGTGACTATCTGGAATTACGAATCAGAAAACTGTGGTGATTTAGGTGGTGGTTCTCGAATGGATACGGTCAGTGGAGCCATTTACCGCGCCAGCCGTGAGGATGTGGATTCGAGTTTAATCGAATTGGCCAGCATGCCACCGGAAGAGTACAATGTTTACTGGGCCGGCTGGGATCGATCGGGTGTTGCACCTCAAGGCAGTGTCGGTATTCATCATCCCGGTGTCGATGAAAAAGCCATTAGTTTTAATACCGACCCGCTAACCACACGTTCAAGTTGTATTTTGAGTAATGGTCCGGCCAACACCCACTGGAATGTGGATAACTGGGAGGACGGTACCACCGAACCGGGTTCATCCGGTTCGGGATTATGGGATCCGGGCAATCATCGATTGGTGGGGTTTTTATCCGGAGGTCAAGCGGCCTGTGGAAACACACAATATGATTGTTATGGCCGATTTTCTGAGGCCTGGGATAATGGGGGCGCTGATAATGTGAACTTTAAACCCTGGTTGGATCCCAATAACACTGGTGTTACCTATGTGGATGGCTCTAACCCAAATCCTTTTTCGATTTCAGCAGATGATCCTGTGATTGCAGTTTGTCAATCAACAGATGCCAATTATGCCTTAACCATCGCTTTAGCCGATAGCCAATTTAATGAAAGCATTTCTTTAAATGCGACGGGTTTACCGACCGGTGCCAGCCATGTATTCTCCAATAACCCCGTAACAGCACCTGCCACCAGCACTTTAACGGTGGGTAATACGGCTGCCGTGACTGCAGGCAGTTATGATTTTACTGTTACCGGACAATCGACCTCGGCAACTGGCGATGAATCGTTAACATTAATCGTTGATGCATCTGTTCCGGCACAAACCGTCACCTTAAATTCACCTTCTAATGGGGCCGTCAATGTTGATACTGTGCCCCAGTTTTCCTGGACTGCGCTGTCAGACGCCAGTGAATATTTACTGGAAGTGGCCACAGATGCAGGCTTTAATAATTTAGTGATTAATACCACTGTCTCCGGAAACAGTTATACTCCAAGCCAGATTTTACTATCCAAAACAACCTACTATTGGCGTGTAACGCCAATGAATGGGTGCGGAACAGGCCAGGTATCGAATGGATATAGTTTTACCACCAGCAATGAAATATGCAGTACAGGCTCAGTCAATATACCTGATGGAAGTCCGTCAGGCGTTGATGTGGTCTTAAATGTAAGTGATTTAAGTTCAGTTGGCGTTCTCAGGGTGTCGGCAGACATCACCCACACCTATGTCGGTGATTTGAGTATTGAACTATCGCACAACGGGACAAGTGTTATGGTCATGGACCGTCCCGGTTATCCAGCATCGACTTACGGATGTCGGGAAAATGATGTGGTGGCACAATTTAGCGACAGTAGTTTAATACCGGTTGAAACCGAATGCAGCACCACACCGCCCGCTATTAGCGGTGTATTAAAACCTGAGCAACCCTTAAATCAGTTTAATGGAATGGCTTTGACCGGAGACTGGACATTTAATGTCAGTGATTCTGCCGGTGGTGATACGGGCGTTATTAATCAATTATGCTTGATTCCACTTGATGATTTAATATTTAAAAACGCCTTTGAGTAAGTGGATTACTTAGGCATAAAAAAAGACCGTAGCTCGAAAGAGTTACGGTCTTTTTATTGCGTATATTGGACTTATTTCAGGTTGTTGGCCACGAAATCCCAGTTCACAATATTCCAAAAGTTTTTCAGGTAAGCGCCGCGGTCATTTCGGGTGTCCACATAATAAGCGTGCTCCCAGACGTCACAAGTTAATAAGGGATGGTAACCATCGGTCATGGGGTTGCCGGCATTTGAAGTGTTCACCAGTTCTAAATCACCGGCTTTATTTTGCACCAGCCAAACCCAGCCGGATCCAAAAGTGGCCGCACCCAAGTCGTTAAACTTTTGTACAAAGTCATCGAAGCTGCCGAATGTCGCTTTAATTTTTTCCGCCAGTTCGCCACTGGGTTCACCGCCACCGTCCGGAGAAAAACCGTTGAAATAAAAAGTGTGGTTCCAGATTTGAGCGGCGTTGTTAAAAATACCACCATCAGATTTTAAGATAATGTCTTCCAATGACATATGCTCAAATTCAGTGCCTTTGATTAAATCGTTCAATTTATTCACATAGGCATTGTGGTGTTTGCCGTGGTGATAATTGAGGGTTTCCTCGGAAATATAAGGTGCCAACGCGTCTTTGGCATAGGGTAAATCAGGTAATTCAAATGACATGATATTCCTCCAAAATTAGATTTGTAAATTATTTTAAGCCACTTCTATATATAAGGACCTTTACTTATTTTAAAAGGTGTATTGTCAATTTTGTGTCATAAGAAAGACCCAAATTAACGTGGTTTTAATAAATCACACAATTTACAGTACCTTATCAGCATTTAGGCTGTTGTTATCCATCAATAGCATCGATTTATCGCGGCTTTTTGCTTATAATCGGCGCTTTCTTAAAAAACGAGCAAGTCATGAGCGATTTTCGTATTGAAAAGGACAGCATGGGAGAACTTAAAGTCCCGGCTGATGCTTTATACGGTGCCCAAACCCAGCGTGCCGTGAACAACTTCCCAATCAGTGGTATTACCATGCCGCCGGCCTTTATTAAAGCGTTAGGATTGGTTAAAAAGGCCGCGGCCCAGGCCAATGAGCAGTTGGGTCATTTAGCCAAAGACAAGAGTCAGGCGATTCAGCTGGCGGCAGATCAGGTTATCAGTGGCGAGATGAACCGGCATTTTCCGATTGATGTGTTTCAAACCGGCTCCGGTACCAGTTCTAACATGAACTGCAATGAAGTGATTGCTCATCTGGCCTCTACTGATGAATTGAATATTCATCCTAATGACCACGTTAATATGGGTCAAAGCTCAAATGATGTTGTACCCACCGCCATTGCTGTCAGTAATGCCCTGGATGTGGCGCAAAATTTAATCCCAGCAATGCACAGCTTTATCGCCTCGTGTCGTTCCAAGGCGCAGCAACTGGAGACTGTGGTTAAAACCGGTCGCACCCATTTAATGGATGCCATGCCGGTAACTTTTGGGCAGGAACTGGATACCTGGGCCAGTACCATGCAAAGCAATGTGGACCGCTTAAGCGATACCTTAAAACGGGTTTGTCAATTACCGCAGGGTGGAACGGCTGTGGGCACGGGTATCAATGCAGATGTTCAATTTGGCGAAGTGTTTGCCGAAAAAATGTCAAAACTGACCGGTTTGCATTTTACCAGTATGGCCAATAAGTTTGATGGTATCAGCACCCAGGACCATATGGTTGAATTATCCGGTCAATTACGTGTTACTGCGGTCACTTTGATGAAAATTGCCAATGATTTGCGGTGGATGAATTCGGGACCATTGGCCGGTATCGGTGAAATCGAGTTGCCCAGTTTGCAGCCCGGCAGCAGTATTATGCCCGGTAAAGTGAATCCGGTGATTCCTGAAGCAGTGGCCATGGTTTGTGCACAAGTGATTGGCAATGACAGCACCGTTACTGTGGCGGGTCAATCGGGTAATTTCCAATTAAATGTAATGTTGCCGGTGATTGTTTATAACAACTTGCAAAGTATCGATATTTTAACCGCCGGTCTAAAACAAACGGCTAAACAATGTATAGATGGTTTTACGGTTAACCACGACAAGGTCGCAGAAAGTGTCGGTAAAAACCCGATTTTAGTGACGGCACTGAACCCGGTGATTGGCTATGAGCTGGGTGCTCAAATCGCTAAAAAAGCGTATCAAGAGAAGCGATCTGTGATCGAAGTGACCAAAGAAATGACCGATTTGAGTGAGCAAGAGATTAAAGCTATTTTAGACCCGATTAAATTGACCCGAGGCGGATTGGAGAAATAAAATGAAAAAACTATTGTTATTGATGTTGTTGGTTGCCGGGAGTTTGGTCATGGCCGAAAAACTGCCTGCTTGGGGTATGACGGAAACCCAGTATAAAATGCCTAATTTCACCACCAAAATGCAAAAGATCGGCGATCAGGCAGTTAAAAATAATTGGTTGCTGAAAATTACGGCCCCTAAGGACTGGCACAGTAAAATTCGTTCGGCCTTAAGCAAACAAGGCGCCAAAAATGTGCAGATTAATTTTAAAGACTCACTGTATAAAAGCATCACCATTACCGCAACACCCGGTATGAACTTAAAATTATCCAACAACCAAAGTAGTCAGCCGGTGGTGGCAAAAAAACAGGTGATTATTGAAAAGCCTGAAATAGACACTGAAATTGAAGCCCCTGAATTTGAAAATAACTTTAAAGCCAACGATATTTTGTCAGATATGGATGACCTTGAACTGACCTTGCCAGGCAATGGAACAACTGAGAAGAATCCTTCCCGGGTCAATAAAAAACCAAGCAACCAGTCAGCCCAGTCTGACAACAATGATTTGAAAGTCAATAACTCATCCGATCAATCAAATAATTTCAACAGTGATAAAGATACCTTAAAAGATAATTTAAGAAAGCGCCATGCAAGAAACAAAGCAGTCGATAAAACCATTAGCTATGCCAACATCACAGACGAAGATGATTTATATGTAGCGGGTGATGTGGTTTTGGTGAAACGCCATGTGAATCGTGGTGTGGCGGTTTATTACTGGATGAAAGAGGCGTATGATCCCAGGGTTCATCAACTGATTGAAAAAGGCAGTGGTAAATTTGTTAAATCAGATCAAGGTCCCGAAATATCCAATCAAAAACAAGCGAGCAGCCAACCAAGCTCCGAACAGCCCGATAAACAGTTATTTGATTTTGTCGCGGTATCGGATAATCCAGAGATTCAAAATCAGTTACGACGTGATTTTATTCGTAATAAAGCCGTTAATAGCACCCTTAAAGCATCACAATTAAAATCCAAAGATATTTTATATGTGTCAGAGCCGGTGGTTTTGGTCGAACGGCCGCTGGGGAACAGCCGCAGTGCCTATTATTGGTTAGAAGGCGAAATCATGACAGATAAAAAAGCGGAACAAAAAGGCCCGCAAAAATATGTGATTGAATAATTTGGTTTTACGCTACACCCATATACAATTGATTCGACTGGCCGGGCTGATTATTTGGCTCAGCTTGTCGATTCCATTGGTGTTACATTATGATGATGCCATCACCCGACCCTTATTGGTTTATGGCCTGGCCCATATCAGTTTTGGGTTGGTTTTTTGGCTGGCCACCCTGAATTTCCGAAACAGTCGTTATAATACCAGTGGTTGGATGGCAGTAATTATGATGGTGGTGTTTGTGCTGGTGATTAATCACATTACCGACAGCGCCACCGGTATTTTCTACGCCTTAATTATCTCGGTGTTATTACCCTGGCTGTTTCCGGTGGGTTTGAGTTTGTTTGTTTTGGCGGCATATAACCTGTTGATAGGTCTTCAGTTTGGTTACATCGGTGCAGAACTCAATAACCCAACTTTTCAGTATGTACTGTTTTTTGTTTACCTGGGCGTATCGGTGTTTTCATTTATTATCTCGTTAACTGCGTTTAAGCAGCAGCATGATAAAGAACAACTGCGATTGCTCAACACAGAGCTTAAAGCCACACAAGTATTATTGGCGGACAGTTCTCGCATCAATGAACGTTTGCGAATTTCACGGGAATTGCATGATTTGGTGGGGCATCATTTGACCGCATTAACACTGAACCTGGAAGCGGCCAGTCATCTGACCGAAGGCAAACCACAAAAATATGTTAAAAAATCACAATCAATCGCGCGCTTACTATTGGCGGATGTGCGTGAAGTGGTGGGTCAATTCAGGCAAAGTGGCACATTAAACCTGGGTCAGGCCATCGATGAGTTGCTATCTGACTTACCGGGCTTAAAAGTTAACAGGGACATACCTGATGAATTATTGGTTGAAGATCCGCGGTTGGCACAAACCATATTAAGGTGTACTCAGGAACTTATTACCAACACGTTAAAACATGCCAAAGCCCATCGGTTATGGGTTAAGCTAAGCTGCACGGATGAACAGATAATCCTGTCTGTTCGAGATGATGGGATGGGATTGGGTGATAAAAAATTTGGTAATGGTTTAAAAGGTATTCAGGAACGGGTGGCGATTATGAATGGTACATTTGAAATCAGTGATGATAACGGTGCCCATGTACGATTAACCTTTCCGATATAACAGGAGAGACAACAATGATAAAAGTTTTACTGGTTGATGACCAAAATTTAGTTCGACAAGGGGTGCAAGCCTTATTGGAATTGGCCGATGACATTGAAGTGGTAGGGGAAGCCAGATCCGGACAGGAAGCGGTCAAGATGATTCCTGACATTCAACCGGATGTGGTGCTGTTGGATATGCGGATGCCCGGTATGTCCGGTTTAGATGTTTTGCATGAACTGTCGAAAACGCATCAGTTACCACCAACCATTATTTTGACCACCTTTGATGATGAAGAATTGATTTTGGCCGGGGTCAAAGCCGGTGCCAAAGGGTATTTACTCAAAGATGTGCCGTTAGAGGAACTGGTGGAAGGGATTAAGCAAGTGGCTGCCGGCAAAACCATTGTGCGGCCACAGATTACCGAGAAAATCTTAGACAGTGTTGAAGGTCTTAAAAATGAATTTATGAGTCTTGAGCGCCCCGACCCGTTAACCAACCGGGAAACTGAGATTTTGCGTTTAATGGCCGGTGGTTACAGTAATAAAGAAATTGCTAACTCGATATTTGTGGCAGAAGGCACGGTTAAAAATCATGTCTCCAATATCTTGTCAAAACTGGGCGTTCGTGATCGCACCCGTGCGGTGTTAAAAGCCTTAGAACTTGGATTGATTTAATTGTTGAGTGGTATGAACAACGAGTTTGAATTACGTGTGGCCACCTCCCCGGAATGGGTTAAGGTGGCGCTGTCTGATTTTGATGCTTTTTTAAAGGACCATGCAGCCTGTGAACGTAAAGCCGCGGCTCTGGCCATGTCCATGGTGCAACATTACCCTGATAAACCTGATTTGATTCGGGGTATGATTGATTTAGCCATGGAAGAAATGGCCCATTTTCGCGAAGTCATTAAAATTATGCTGGCCAAAGGTTTGCAACAGGAAAACGATGAAAAAGACCCGTATATTAAAGCCCTGTTAAAACACATGGGAAAAGGGAAAAAAGCCTATTTGTTGGATCGCTTATTGATATTTAGTATTGTTGAAAAACGTGGTCATGAGCGATTTCATTTAATTGGTGAGGCGCTTGAAGATGCTAAACTTAAGGATTTTTATCAGCGACTGGCCAAAGCTGAATACCGGCATTACACCTTATTTATGGATTTGGCGTTACAGTATTTTGATGAAACTGAGGTCAAAAACCGCTTAGATGAATTACTCGATGCTGAAGCCGAGATTGTCAAAAATCTACCCCTACGGGCAGCTGTCCATTGACAGTGTCAAAGAAATTATTTGTTAAGTCTTATCTTTTAAAATATGGTCATGCTGTTAATCTGCCCACTGATTGTTATCGCCCCTGGCAGCATGTATTAATTATTCCGATTTGTGGCGAAAATTCTGATTGCATACAGCAATTGACTTGCCGGGTTCAAAGTGAACGTTATTTAATAATTGCCTGCGTTAACCGACCGGACAATCACCCTAAAAGCAACCACTGGCAGCAACAAAACAAACGGTTCATCAGCCACTTATGTCAACAAGCCCAATCAGTCAAACAGTTGGCAAAAGGTTATTTTCTATCCTTTCAATGCCACGATATCTGGTTGCTTGATTTTAATCAACAACCATTTGATGTTAATCAAGGTGTGGGTTTGGCCCGAAAAATTGCCGCAGATTCAGCCCTGCAGTTAATTGATCAACAAGCCATCAAAAGTCTCTGGATCCACAGCACCGATGCCGATGTGGCATTGCCACCCGATTATTTTCAGGTGGCGAAGGACAGTCGCTTTACGGCTTATAGTTTGGCTTTTAAGCATATTTGCCATGACCCTGAACTCATTCTTTGGCAGACTTTGTATGACTTTAAACTCAGGTATTATCAGCACGCCATGCGCTATATCGGTTCGCCGTATGATTACATTCCGCTGGGTAGTTGCCTGGTCGTTCAAGCAGATGCTTATGCCAAGGTGCGCGGATTTCCGATACGCAGTGGTGCTGAGGATTTTTACATGCTGAATAAACTGACCAAAACAGGCCCAATCGCCCAACCGGACAAGCCGGTGATTCACATTAAAAGCAGGTTATCGGACAGGGTGCCCTTCGGTACGGGACCGGCTATACTGAAAATGAAGAACTCAATTATAACGCCGCGTTTTTACCATCCGCAGATATTTGCCGAAATAAAAATCTGGTATCGGCAGTTAGGTGATTATTTTGAACAGCGAGTTGTGCCAGAAAATACCGTCCTTAACAATTATTGGAATATTAAGTCGCTTATACCTAAAACCATGAAGCAAACAAAAACAAATGAACGCTGGCAGCAGTTTGTTCTGGAATGGTTTGATGCGTTTAGAATGTTAAAAACTGTGCACATGCTGGAATCAAAATACCCCCAAAGGACGCTGGCGGAATTACGAGATTTGGATTTACTTTGGGTCATTGTTAAGCAACTAAAGTTACCATCGAATTCATAAATTCACAGTTACATTAAAGTCTCGCAGAAGCAATAATGGCTGTGATTTGACAATCGCTGTTCCACTTATTATTGAAAACAGGTAAAATCAGCGGCCTTGCGGTGAGGTGTCCGAGTGGTTGAAGG
>CAZLAW010000081.1:0-9765 GCA_964557625.1 uncultured Marinicella sp. | reverse complement strand
CAATAACGGTGGTGCGAATCATTGTGAAATCTGGTCTGCTTTTGCGAAACGCGGTTTGGGTGAGGGTGCTTCTTCGGGAAGTAGTAGTAACCTGGGTGATGAGACAGAATCTTATGTTGTACCAGCCGGTGTTTGTGCCGCTCCAATAGATCTCATCTTTAAAGATGGTTTTGAGGGTGTGGATTAAGTCAATCCGGCGTTTAAATTAAAGCAAAAAACCCGCCATTGTGCGGGTTTTTTAACGCCGTAAAAATATGTGATTTAATAATCATTAGAAGCAAAAAATGAATAAATTATCGTAATACTATTGCAATTGAGAACGGTTATCATTATGATTCGCATCATTCTTAACAAGCGAGTTGTCTATGATGTCCGAAGCAAAGTTACGCCCGGTAAGCTGTTTATTATGTTGTGGTTTGGCCTCACTGGCGTGTGCCAAAGCAGACACCGATGATGATGTGATTCCTTTAGCACAAATGGTGGTTTCTGCCACCGGTAATGCGCACAGCACCTTAACCGCGCCAGCGGCTTTGACGGTGATTGATCGTGCCATGATTGAAGCCTCTCCGGAGCCAACCTTAACTTCTTTACTCAGCCAGGTGCCCGGTGTGAGTTTAGTAGGACGCGGTGTCGGTGGCCGGAAAGTGATTAGTTTGCGTGGTATGGAATCTCAACATGCGTTGATATTAATCGATGGTCGGCGTATTTCCGCCACCGACGATGTCATCGGGCATTCGGACTTACAATATAACTGGTTGTCTCTGGATGCGGTTGAGCGGATTGAAGTGATTCGTGGCCCGATGTCGGCTTTATATGGATCTGAAGCCTTGGGTGGGGTGATTAATATCATCACCCTTAAAGGCCGTGGCTCATTTTCAGGAACCATCCATGCCCAAGGTACCTTAGATACCAAAGATAATGGTGGTGGTAACCATAACTTGAGTACCAGTCTGCATGTCCCTCTTGGCGTAACTTTGGCATTAGATGTTAATCTGGCCTCCGGTAATCGCGATGATGTGTTAAGTCCGGATGATGCACGTGTCTCTGATATCGAAGGCAAAAAATACACTACCGGGCAACTGGCTTTATCTTGGCAACTCACGGACAGTCAAAGTTTAACGCTCAATAGTTTATACACCGACGAGGATACCTGGTATCAAACCAACTATCGAGGCCAGGCACCTTTTTACCGCAGTATGTACGACATTAACCGTCAGCAGCATTCACTGGAGTGGCAAGGTGATTTTGATGTGTGGTCCGGTCGTTTGGCCTATTACCGAGCCGATATTGACGTGGTCAATAGTAACGATCATGAGACAATCAATGCCTATACGCCACAATTTTTAACCGATGATATTGTGGAAACCGGGTTTTACCGCGATTTTGGACTTAATCGCCTGACCTTAGGGGCTGAGTGGCGCAAAGAGCAGTTGCAGCACAGTGCTTTTATTAACAATGGCGATGATGTCATTCATAAAGCTGTGTTGGCGCAATATGAATGGCAAATTGTCGATGATATGGCGCTGACCTTGGGTAACCGTTGGGATCATCATGGTTATTTTGGTAGTGAAATGAGTCCTCGGGCTTATCTGGTGTGGCAGCCGGCCACCGCCTGGGCGGTTAAGTTCGGTTATGGCCATGGTTTTAAAGCGCCCACTTTAAAACAGATATCACCTGAATACCGCTTTGATGGTCCCCATAGTTTTGTCGGCAATCCCGAGTTAAAACCCGAATCCAGTGACAATGTGGAACTGGGCATTCGATATGAAAGCGTTGGCAATACCGCCATCAGTGCCACTGTGTTCAATAACAAAGTGACGGATTTAATTGCCACCGAATGTGTGGAAAATTGTTCAGTGCCTTTTGGTCGTGTCAATGAATATGTTAATGTCAATGAAGCCCGTATTAAAGGTGTTGAGTTTGAGTTGAATACAAATCTGGGTGAACGTAATACCTTTAACAGCAGCTACACCTACACCGATGGTCACGATGAAGACAATAACCAGAAATTACCGAATCGGCCTCGACACCAAGCCACCATCGGTATTAATCGACATTGGTTCGATGAGCGCTTATCGGCTGGTATGCAATGGCAATACATCGGTAAACAATGGATAAATGAACCGAATCAGCAAATCAAACTGCCCAACTATCAATTGGTGAATGCCCAGATTCAGTATCGCATGAATCAGCACAGTTTCTCTTTAAAATTGAATAACCTGACAAATACAGTGCTGAGTGAAGAAAGTGATGACTTTGGCTATGCCCTGTATGGTCGCAATATTCGCCTTGGTTGGCGAATGCATTTTTAAGGAGGCGCTATGATGAGATTATTATTTATTTTAATATGCATGAGCGCAGCCGTTCAGGCGCAAACTATTCAAGTGGTCACCGATTCGATGATGTTATCGGGTAAAAAGACGCTACTTAAAGAATCGGCAGAAGCGCAAGGACTTACATTAACGATTATTGAGAAACAAGAACTGTCACCGGATGAGTTGCATAAAGCCATGAGCCACGGTGATTTTGTTTTGGTGGATTTAGCCCGATCCTTTGATATGACGGCGATGGTTAAACACATCGAACCCGCCGGTCAGGATTTTAGCAATAATCATTTCTGGTATGCTTCTGATGCTTATCACCACACAAACCTCAGCGCCGAACAAGCTGATTTACTGCTCAGTTATTACCGTCATGGCGGACGGCGTAACATGGAGCAATTTATGCAGGCGGTGAAACAAATTGTACAAGACCAAGCCATCAGCGGTTTAGCCGAACCTTTGGTTTTACCGGAAGCTGGTGCTTACTATGCTGACTATCCGAATCAATTTACCGCGAATGCATCTGCCATGCTCAAGTTCCTCAAGCCTAAATCACAGCAAGCAGTGATTGCCATTGGTTTTCACCCCCGCTACATTGAATCCACCGCCACCGAACACATCGATGCCCTGGTTAAAGCCATTGAAGAAAAAGGTGCGGTGGCTTTACCCTTGTTTTATGCCTTGGGTGATGAGGTGGATTTAGTGCATTTGCTGCCGAAAGAAGTGGATGTTCTGATTCATATGCAGCCGGTTTATCACAACGGCTTAGAAGATCAGTTGAATGATCTCGGTATTCCGGTGATGCAAGGCATTGGTTGGTGGGGTGACAGTATTGACAGCTGGCGTGAAGACCCGGTGGGTTTATCCTTAAGTTCCACGCCTTTGTATCTGGCTTTACCGGAACAAAACGGCTTAATTGACCCGCTGGTGATGTGGGCTGAACATGACGGTGTGATGCATTTGATTCCTGAGCAGGTGGATGCCGCGGTCAATAAAGCGGTGGCTTTGGCCAAGCTCAGAAAACAACCCAAAGCCGAACAAAAAGTGGCGGTGATGGTGTACAACTATCCGCCGGGGCAGCATAATTTTTCTGCGTCGTTTTTGAATGTGCCGCGTAGTTTAGCGGCTTTAAGCGAACAATGGCAACAAGCCGGCTACCAAACCCAAGCCCTGACCGAACAGGCTTTTATCGATGGTTTTGCAGATGTGATTGGTGCCGGTTTTGATGAAAAGCGTAGAGAACAGATGTTGGCCGATAACAAGGCGCACTGGTTGTCGTTGGCAGATTATCAACAATGGTACCAACAACTGCCAAAAACCACCCGCACACGCATAGAAGCCTATTGGGGCAAGCCTGCGGACTTTTCTTTACTCAGTGAGCAAGCGGGTGAAGCCGGCTTTATTATTCCGGTAATTGATGCAGATCATATGGTCTATTTACCGCAGCCTTCACGGGGTACCGGTGATATTGATCAGGAGAAAAAACTGTATCACGACACCCGGGTGCCGGTCAGTCATGCTTATTTGGCCAGTTATTTATGGGTCCGAGATCGGTTTAATGCCGATGCCCTGATTCATTTTGGTACCCACGGTACCCAGGAATGGATGGCCGGTAAAGAACGCGGTCTGAGCACCAAGGCTGATGATCCCTATGTGGCACTTGGTGATATTCCGATTATATATCCTTATATCATGGATGACGTGGGTGAAGCGGTTCAGGCGAAAAGACGCGGTCGAGCGGTGATGGTGAGTCACCAAACACCGGCTTTTCGCGCGTCAGGATTGCACGGTACATTGGTGGATGTCCATGATTTGATTCATCAGTGGGAAAACCTCGAACCGGGTGAAGTTAAAGCCAACACCTTAAACAGTCTGATGCAACTGGCCAAAGACGAATCACTGACTGAAAGCCTGGCCTGGACCGAGCAACAAGCCCGTGAACGCCCGGCGGATTTTATCCTCGCTTTGCATGATTATTTACATGAATTGGCGGCGCAATCTCAACCAATTGGACTGCATACCTTTGCCACTGACAGTCCGGAACAGCAAAAAATCAGCACCGTGATGCAAATGCTGGGACAGGCATTTATTGATAGTTTTGACTTAGCCGATGCCGATGAATTGTTGGTACAGGATTACGAAAAACTGCAACAAACCGAACCGTATCAGTGGCTGGTGGATGTGATTTTAAACGATAAAAAAGTCAATGGATCGCAGCAGGCTTTTGCCAAACAAGCCCGGGATATGTTTAACAACTTACGCACCGATGGTGAACTGGCGGGTTTAACCGCTGCACTATCCGGGCAGCATGTCTCACCGCATATCGGCGGTGATCCGATTCGGGTGCCCGATGCTTTGCCCACCGGTGGTAATCTGGTGGGTTTTGATCCGGCTAAATTGCCCAATAAAGAAGCCTGGCTGGCGGGTAAAAAGGCCGCCGAAGAACTGATTAACGATTATTATAAAAATCATGGTGAATACCCGAATAAGCTGGCCTTTTCACTGTGGGCGGTGGAAGCCATGCGCCATGGCGGGGTGTTAGAAAGTCAGGCTTTTTATGCCATGGGTGTGGAGCCGATTTGGGGCCGCGGCGGTCGTGTCAGCGGTTATCGGGTGATACCGGCGCATGAGTTAAAGCGTCCGCGGGTGGATGTGGTGCTGTCGGTGACCGGTTTATACCGTGACCAGTTTCCCAATGTCATGGAAAAACTGGCCAAAGCCGCCGCTGAAGTGGCGCAATTAGACGAAGCTGATAATCAGTTGTATCAAAACACCCAAACACTGTTGGCGGATTTATTAAAACAAGGGGTGTCACACAAAGAGGCCGAAATGGGCGCGCAAACCCGAATTTTTGGCAGTCCCACCGGCGTCTATGGCACCGGTTTGGATGATGCCACCCTAGCCAGCGACACCTGGGACGGTGATGAAAAATTAGCCAAGCTTTATCTGAAACGTATGAGCCACGCCTTTGGACCGGATCCTGAACAATGGAGCCAGGGCGCCGATGCTTCCGATTTATATGCGCAACAACTCAAGACCGTGGATGCCGCCTTATTGGCACGCAGCTCGAATCTATATGGCATGCTGACCACCGATGATCCGTTTCAATACCTGGGCGGACTTGATTTGGCGGTGCGGCATCTCAGCGGCAAGAGTCCGGAGTTGTATATTTCTAACCAAAGAAAGCCCGGTGAGGTGCAATTCCAAACCGCTGATGAATTTTTATCGCTGGAAATGAACAGTCGGGCGTTTCATCCCGGCTGGATTAAAAACTTAAAAGATGAAGGTTATGCCGGTGCCTTACACCTTCAGGACATGACCAATAATCTGTGGGGCTGGCAATCGGTGTCGCCGGATGTGGTGAAAGATTATCAGTGGCAGAATATGCACGATATTTATGTCCGGGATAAGCTGGATTTAGATATCAATGAATGGTTTGAGGAACATGCCCCCGAAGCCCAGGTGCGCATGATGGAACGCATGATTGAAGCGGTGCGAAAAGATTTCTGGGACGCATCGGATGAAACCAAGCAGCAACTGCTCAAAGCATATATTGAACAGGTGAATAAACATCAATTCACGCCGGCATCAAAAACCCTCAGTGACTTTGTTAATCAGCAAGCGCCCGGTTTTGGTCTGATGCCGCTGACAGCCGCCAACCCGCAACAATCCGCTCAAAGTGAAGCACAACCGCAAGCCAGCGGTGAAAGCCAACAGGTACAAGGCCAGAAACTGGTGAAACAAACCGCCTCAGCCGCTGCTGAAGAGAAACACCTGTGGTGGTTATTGGTACTCGCCGTGCCGTTTTTAATCGGCATTATTAAACAAAACAACAGGACAGCCTTATGAACATAGAAGCCATTTTATACACCTTATCAAGTTGGTTTATGGTGCCGGTACTGGCCGCCATTGTTATCGCTTTTTTATATGCCTTGTATCAACTGGGACAGTTTTTAACCGAAGTCTGGCAGCGCCGCTTTGGCAAGAACTATTGTTGCCACTTGGCCAAACTCAGCGAGCAAAAGAAACTGGACTCAGAAGAGCTTGAGTTATTGATTCTACAAGAGCTGGAAGGTTTAAAAGTCACCGCTCGAGTGGCCCCTTTATTGGGTTTGGTGGCCACCATGATTCCCATGGGCCCGGCTTTAGCAGGCGTATCTGCCGGTGAAATGTCGGTAGTCGGCGAACAAGTGGGTATGGCTTTTGCGGCAGTGATTGTGGCCTTGATGGCGGCGTCTGTGGCGTTTGTGATTCTCACCGTGAAACGCCGTTGGCGACTGGCCAGTCTATTGCAGATTGAAAAACAACAAAAACAAGTGACTGAAGACCCGGTTTACTTACAGAGGAAATTCGCATGAGTCGCCGAATTTTAGATGCCGATGATGACGATCCGATCCTCAGCATGGTGAATATTATTGATATATTTTTGGTTATTATCGTGATTCTGTTCATTATCATCATGAATAATCCGCTGAACCCCTTAAACAGCGATGATGTCACCATTGTGAAAAACGCCGGTCAAGAGAACATGGAAATTATCATCAAAAAAGGCAAAAAAATGGAGCGCTATAAATCCAGCCAACAAATGGGCGAGGGCAGCGGCATAAAAGCCGGTATTACCTACCGTATGGATGATGGTAATTTAATTTATGTACCGGAAGGTGATCAGTCAAACACTGAGTAGGGCTGAAAGCAAGAATAATTGACCGGCATAATACAGCGGCAAGCCAATGAGGCGGTTGTTAAAGCCCGGTGACACAAAGCGTTGTCGGGCGACGAACACATCGGACAGCGCAAACAGCACCGCGCCGGCGACAATGAGTTGTTGCGCCGGATGCCGGGTCAGCATGGCGGTTATCAGCATCAGAGCAATGGCGGCTAAATAAGCCGGCACCGCGGCTTTCATTGTGCCTGTCAGGTGTCGGTATAACCAAACATAACAGCCAATCATGGCGGCAATGACCACCACTGATGTGGTGATGGCTTCATAGTATCGTAATCCGACCCGGGCAAAAGCCCCGGCATAGAACAGATGTGCCAGTAAGAAGGCGGCTAAACCCAACAGAAAAAATCGTTTATGCGATGTTTTAATGAGTAAAACATCACCCAGCAAGGAAAAGCCGAAAGCAGCCACCATCAAAACCGACCAGGTTTGTTGCTGATGACTGATTAAATAGATGCAAGCCGGCACAAAAAAGCTGATACTGGCGAGTGTTTTAAACAGACCGGCCCAGCAAGCGCGTTGTTTAGATTGTGACCACAGTGTCAGGCCGCAAGCCAATGCACACAGCGTGGCCCAGAAATAAATCATGTGACCGCATTCATGGTATGAAGACCCTGAAACAGTTGGGCAATAAGCGGTCTGGCGTGGGTTTTTAAATCAATAATGTCACCGTTTAAGTACTCGGTGAGTAAACCTTTAATAAAGCAATGCAGGGTTAAAGTGAGGATTTCCGCATCCGCCTCTTCGCTGAGATCACCTTTTTTCTGGGCGCGTTTAAAATAAGCCTCAAATAAAGCCAGACTTTCTCGCTTACTGGCTTTATGGGGTTCTTTAAAAGGCGCCAATACCCCGGAATAATCACAATTAATAAATAAACGGGTGGTGTTTTGTTTGCCCGGTTGATCGGCGAATTGGCGCAACAAATGAATAATGAGTTCTTGGAGTTGCACGATGGGGTGTGCTGAATCAGTTTCTAAATCTGCCAGAATAGACTCAATAAACGGCTCATGCAAGGTGGCATGAAGGGCATCAAAAATTTCGGCTTTATTTTTAAAATGCCAATAGACAGCGCCGCGGGTGACACCGGCTGATTGGGCAATGTCATCCAGGGTACTGTTGAAAAATCCTTTCTCTGAAAAGATTTTCACCGCCGCTTGTAAAATATCATCGCGGGTTTTTTGGGCATCTTCTTTGGTTTTACGCATTCTGGCATTGTAGCAAGAACGAATAGCTTTGACAACATACATTCATGTATGTATAATGCGATTTTTTATCAATCCAAGCTGTTTTGACTTTATTTCGAAGTGACATGAATTAAGATAAAGGTCTTTATTTGGTTGTGTTTAATCAATGTGGCTATATGTAGATATCATTGACTAAGTCCATATCTGGGATGACTTCAAAACCCTCACAATAATAAGAGAACAATAAATGAAAAAAAGTACGTTATTCACCGGTCTGATTGTCGTTATTTTATTAATCGTTGTTGCCTGGTTATTATGGCCACAATCAGCGCCTGACAATGCCCAGGGCATGATGGGTGGCTATGGCGCCCAGGGTCCGGTACCGGTTGAGACCACACCGGTACAGAAAAAATCCATTGAAATGACCATGGAATTACCGGCGCGGGTAGTGGCTTACCGACAATCAGAAGTCCGGCCACAGGTATCCGGTATTATTGAAGAACGGCTGTTTGAGCAAGGCAGCATGGTGGAAAAAGGCCAAAAGTTGTATCAATTAGATGATGCCCGTTATGTCGCCAATTTAAAAAGTGCCGAAGCCGATTTACAAAATGCCCGCGCGCAATTGAAAACCATTAAAACCCGGGCAAAACGGATTCGATCATTAAAAGCGCAGCAAGCGGTCAGTCAACAGGATTTGGATGATGTGGAAGCGCAACTGGCCCAGGCCGAAGCCGGTATTGCCGTGGCCCAGGCCAATGTGGACTTACAAAAAATCAACATTGAATATGCGCAGATTAAAGCGCCGATTTCAGGCCGCATCGGTCAAACCTTTTTAACTGAAGGGGCCTTAGTCAGTTCCGGTCAGCAACAGCCACTGGCGATTATCACCCAGTTATCACCGGTGTATGTGGATATGCAAGTATCAGCTGATCGAGCGCAACGGGTGATGGCATTGTTAAGCCAACAATCATCTCAAGCTCAGAATGAACAAGCATCCGATACTGATAATCGGTTAACTGTCACAGTCCATCAAAATACAGATTCGCCCTTGACCGGTTATTTGGAGTCTTCCGATGTGGTGGTGGATCCGACCACCGGTGCCATAACTTTGCGTGCGGTGATTGATAATCCGAATCATACATTGTTACCCGGTATGTTTGTCACAGCTCGACTACATTTAGGCAGCACACAGGAAGTTCTGGTACCACAACGCGCCACTTCCCGTAATCCACAGGGTGAATTAGATGTGTGGGTGGTCAGTGACGACAACACTGCGACCAAGAAAACGCTGCAGAGTCACCAGGCATACCAGGATCAATGGATTGTTGAACAAGGTATTCAGGCCGGTGAAGAGCTGGTGGTGGTTGGTTACCAAAAATTACAGCCCGGCAGTGAAGTGAAAACCAGCCCGTGGCAAGGTCCGAATCAACCGCAGGCCGCGGCACAACAACAGTCACAAGCCGAATCTAAACAAACACAAGATCAGGAATAATTATGGCACGCTATTTTATTGAACGTCCGGTTTTTGCCTGGGTGA
>CAZLAW010000080.1:0-10244 GCA_964557625.1 uncultured Marinicella sp. | reverse complement strand
ATTGCTATTATAAAAAATCCCCACGCAAAAGTGGGGACTTTGTCAGCAGTCTGAGGCCGCTTTAACAGCGGCCCTTTTTATGAACGTCTAAAAATCATCAATCCTGGGGCGTGATAAAACCATTGCCGGCGATTAACAGAAGACCGGTAACAGCCATGATGATGCTCAGTACAGGAAAAAAGAACAACAAGGGTGTTGCCAAAACCAATAAGGCCAGACCTTTCGAAATGAAATCTGATTGTTGCGGTGGCCGGTCATCACATCCGACCAGATAATTAAACACATAGTCCAAACTGAGTTTACCGCCACCGGAAAAGACCAAAGGTAATAACATCACCATAAAGATAAGCGGTAATTTAAAGTTGCCATAGCCGTCGTTACTGATGGCATATCCCTGCCATAATTGGCTCAGGCTGTCGTATGCTTCCGGCCAATGAACTGCATACAAGGCCACCGCCGTAATAACAATTAAGGCCATGGCGGCAAAGCGGGTAAACAGTCCGATTAATAACAACACGGCAAACACAGTTTCACCCCAGGCAGCCATAAACCATAAAGTGTCCGGGTGTAAGTCGCGAAAGACCGGTGGAAAATTCTCTCTGATGGCGTCAAACCAATTCTCACCATTCAGTTTACCGACTCCGGCTTCATAAAATTCCCAAAACAATATGGCCCGCAGAAAAAAAGGTGGAAACCAATGCCCGGCGGCATTTAAACGTGACTTAAGTGGAAGCCAAAAGCCATTGATGGAACGGATGATTTTCATGCGTGTACTCCCTTATTGGGTTTGAATAATAATGTCTTGTTTGACCCATTTAAGCAATTGTTGGTGACCAAATTCAATGATTTTATCTGCGGAATGTGTGGTTTGGTTTGAAAAAACCCTCATCAACACCTCGTGACCATTTAAATCAGTGGTTTGTAATTGCTGCAATAACTGCATGGTCAGTGGATTGAGTGTCGCAAATTGGACATTGAAATGTCGGTCACGCCAAACCACCAGATGGGTTGACTGTTCGGCATCTGTGGGTTGAAATCCAGCACCAATTTGATGCACCGGAAAATGATAACTACGCGCATAGAGCAGAGGTGAAAGGACGGGGCTTTTTGATAAGAGATGGGGTGGTTTGATGATGGCGTAGTCGGGCTGTATGGGGTTTTTTTCCAACGCTAATTCAAGCCATTCATAGTCAGCCAGTTCGGCCACAAACGGCCGTTGCGTATCCATCGGCCGTTTTTTTAAAAAACACACAAATTCATCAGCGATGTCTGTGAAATAGGGGGTTTTATTGTATTGAGGCTGATAAAAACTGCGTATGAGCTGTTGCCATTCTTTGCGATTATACAAAGCAGCCAAAACCGGAAATGTTTGCTTAATCAGGTTACTGATATTATTGAAAAATAAATCCCGATAGACTTGCATACGTTGTTCATCGATACCGTCCGGTTTGGGATGCCGGTGGGGGTCACGAATATGGGCAGCAAATGCTTTTTGGCCGGCTTTATGCTTGTGAATGTCTGACATGATTGGCTTGGTAGTGAGACTGAACGGTTTTAATGCGTCGGACTTCATCAAGCATTGAATCCAGCGCAGGAAAATCAAAATCACGTTCCAGTAATGTTGGGAACAGACCATGCTGTTGATAGCTGTAGTCAAGCAATGCCCATACCGGGTCAATGACATCACTGCCATGGGTGTCAATAATGAGCTGTTCTGTTTTTTGTTCATGACCGGCGATGTGGCCATAAACGATGCGCTCTGACGGTAACTGTCGGATAAATGCAGTGGCATCATAGTCATGATTGACACTATTGACATAGACATTGTTGATGTCCAGGTGCAGATAACAATCAGCACGTTCTATTAGTGCCAACATAAAATCCAGTTCGGACATCTCACTGCCGGGTTGTTTCAGGTAATAAGAGGCATTTTCAAGTGCGATGCGCTCACCCAAAATATCCTGAACCTGCTCGACACGGTTTGCGACGTATTCAACCATGGCCTGGTTGAAGGGTACGGGCATTAAATCATACAGCTGACCGCCATCTGTGCAGTAAGTGTTATGTTCTGTGTAAAGCGGACAGTTATATTGCTGTTTAAAGGCTTTGATTTGCTTGACCAAGTCTAAATTAAGTTTATCCGGCCCGCCGATAGAAAGGGACAAACCGTGCAAAACGATCGGAAAGCGTTCGGCCAGTGACTCAAAGGCTTGTCGGTGGCGTCCGCCTAACTGCATCCAGTTTTCCGGCGCCACTTCCATAAAATCTATGACCGACAAATCATTGTTTTGGACCAGTGCCGGCAAGATTGATCGCCTCAACCCGAGGCCGGCACCGGATAAACGAGATAAATTCATGTCAATGGCTTAGTGGCCACATTTACCTTCCGCTTGTTTATCGGTTTTGCTGTCAGCTTTTGTGTCGTCTTTGGCTTTATGCTCACCGCATTTGCCTTCACCACACTTACCTTCGCCGCATTTGCCTTCGGCCTGTTTGTCGCTTTTGGCTTCATGCTCACCGCATTTGCCTTCGCCACACTTGCCTTCACCGCATTTACCCTCAGCCTGTTTATCACTTTTGGCTTCATGCTCACCGCATTTGCCTTCACCACATTTGCCTTCAGCTTGTTTATCATCTTTGGCTTTCTTTTCACCGCACTGGCCTTCACCAATGGCTATTTTACCCATTAAGGTGGTGTTCTTAATGTTATAACCATTGTCAAGATCATGTTGTTGAAACGGGTTGTCGGCGGCGGCTGTGCCGGCACCCAAGGCGCCAACCGCACCAGCCAAAGCGATATTGACAGCATTAAATTTAATATTTTTCATCGTTTACTCCGGGTTAAAAATAGATTTTTTGTGGGTCAAAACAATGACCCGAGTTTATAGTACCATGAAGTATTATGAAATATTGTCAAAAAACAGCTGAAAAAAAAAGCCCAATCAATGCTGATTGGGCCTGATTTAACGAAATTTTAATCGCTGACTATTATTGGGGTTTTTGCAAATCTTTAATCATGGCCGCTAAGAATCTGGCCGCTTCACCACCGGTCACGGCGCGGTGGTCAAAGGTGAGCGATAAAGGAATGATGCGGTGGGCTTCCATACCACCCATTACTGGGACCACTTCATGGCGCAGTTTGCCCGCTGCGACAATGGCCACGCAGGGTGGCGTAATTACCGGTGTGGCATAACGACCGGCATAGACCCCGAAATTAGACAACATTAAGGTGTAGTCTTTCATAGATTCGGGTGGAATGCTGCGGTTTTTGACCTGCTCCTTTATGACATTCATTTCTTCACGCACCTGTTGCGGGGTCAAGGTATCACAGTTGCGCATGGTGGGTACAAACAAACCGTCTTCGGTATCAACCGCAATCCCAATGTCAACGTGAGAAATGATTCTGCGCGCCAACTTATCACCGTCAAACCAGGCATTGAGCGCCGGTTCAGCCTGAGCGGCCACCACCAGGGCGCGAATTAACCGGCCGGTAATGTCCTGACCGGCTTGCCAGGCGTGGATGTCCGCATCGTCCATAATACTGGTGGGTACAATGGTGGCATGGGCATTTTGCATCACCCGTGCCATGGTGCGACGCGAACCTTTGACCTGCTGCCATTCATCATCGGCTTGCACTGTTGGGGTGGCGGGTTTGGATGAAGGGGCTGCTTGTTTGGTTGCCGGCTGAGTCGATCCAGGCTGAGCTGTACTTTTCTGGGGAGCGGACGCTTGCGCCTGACCTGATTGGGCGGCTTTTTTCACATCGCTGGGGCGAATCACGCCACCGCTACCGGTGGCTTCAACTTTGGCTAAATCCACTTTGAGCTTTTTGGCCAATGCCCGTACAGCCGGCGCGGCTTTTTTACCGCCAATGTCAGTCATGCTGTCCTGAACGGTGTCTGAAGTTTCCATCTGACCCACCACCGTGCCTTGCTTTTCTTCGACCGCTGCCGGTTGGTCAGTTTTTTCTTCTTCATCTAAATCCATCAACACCTGTTCGGCTTCTTCACGTAATTTACTGGCCGAATCCGTCTCATCAGATTCGGTTTGTACCTCAGATTGTTCGTTACTGTGTTCGCCCTCAAATTCAATCAATGGGGCGCCGGTATCAATCACATCACCGGGTTCACCGTATAATTTTTTGACCACACCGTCGTGTGGCACCGGCACATCGACCACTGCTTTGGCGGTTTCCATGGACACCATCGGTTGGTCTTCTTTGACCTCATCACCCACCTTAACATGCCATTCGACGATCTCGGCATCCGGTAAACCTTCACCTAAATCGGGTAATTTAAAAATACTCATGAAACCTCCAATACTTGGTTAACTGCTTTTAAAATCCGATCTGTGGTCGGCATGTATTTCTTTTCCATTTTGAACAACGGCATGATGACATCATAACCGGTGACCCGTTTAACCGGCGCGTTCAGGTCATACAGGCCCTGATCTGCCAGATTTGCGGCAATTTCTGAAGACAGACTGCAATGACGGGCCGCTTCCTGAATAATCACACAGCGACCGGTTTTGGCCACGGATTCGGCGATGGTGTCCATATCAAGCGGACTGACCGTGGCCACATCGATGACTTCAGCGGACACGCCTTGTTCGGCCAGCTTATCAGCGGCTTCCAGGGTTTCTTTCATCATCGCGCCCCAGGTAACAAGTGTGATATCATCACCTTCACGAATCACATAACTCATATCCAATGGATATTCTTCACCATCATTGTCAACTTCTTCTTTGCTCCAGTGGTAAATACGTTTGGGTTCTAAGAAGATAACCGGATCGGGACTCCGAATGGCGGCCAATAACAGGCCGTAAGCCCGTGACGGTGATGAGGGTATAACCACACGTAAGCCCGGAATGTGCGCGAACATGGCTTCGGTACTTTCAGAGTGATGCTCCGGCGCATGGATGCCGCCGCCGTAGGGCGCGCGAATAACCAATGGACAGGTTAAGCGGCCCCGTGTTCTGTTACGCATGCGTGCGGCATGACACACGATATGTTCTACCATGGGGTAAATAAACCCCATAAACTGCGCTTCGGCTATCGGTTTCATGCCTTGTGTGGCCATACCAACCGCCATACCGGCAATCATGGCTTCTGCCAAAGGTGTGTCAATCACCCGATCTTCACCATATTTTTGAGCCAGGCTTTTGGTGGCACGAAATACGCCGCCGTTAATGCCCACATCTTCACCCATAATAACCACGTCCTTATCATGACCCAGTTCATAATCCATCGCCATGGTGACGGCTTCCACTAAAGTCACTTTAGCCATTTGACTTCTCCTCTAACTCCAAAGCATATCGTTTTTGTGCCTCTAAGGTATGAGGCATCTCGGCAAACATGTAATCAAACATGGAAGCCACGCCGGGGTTACCCGAACTCAAATATTCATCCACCGCTTCATTGACTTCTTTTTTGCAGGTTTCCAGCAGTTGATTTTCCAGTTGTTCATTCCATTGTTTGTTGTTCGTTAAATATTTGCGCATGCGCTTAATCGGTTCAAACTGACGTGCATTTTCGACCTCATCATCCGGTCGATAACGGCTGGCATCATCGGCGGTGGTGTGATCACTCAGTCGATAAGTAATGGCTTCAATCACAGTAGCCCCTTTGCCTTCATAGGCCCGTTTTAAGGCCGCTTTCACAGCGGTATAAACAGCAATGTAATCATTGCCGTCCACTTGTAATGAGGGTAAACCGCCGGCCAGACCTTTTTGCGCCAGCGTGCGGCCTGAAGATTGTTTCTTGCGCGGTACAGATATGGCCCATTGGTTATTCACAATCATAAGTACCATCGGTAAAGTAAAGGCACTGGCGGCATTAATCGCTTCCAGAAAATCACCTTTGGAACTGCCACCGTCGCCCACAACCGATACGGCCGCCCGTTTTTCGCCCCGTAATTTCATCGCCAGAGCAGCGCCGGCGGCATGGGTGCACTGGGTGGCAATTGGCACACACCAGGGGAAATCATGTTGTGGGCCTGAAAAGTTGCTGCCGCGTTCATCACCACCCCAATAGTTAAGCACTTCCGACATTTTAACACCACGGTAAAACTGGGCACCGTATTCACGGTACATGGGAGCAAATACATCCGATTCAGCCATGGCTGAACCGATACCTATGTGGACAGCTTCATGACCAAGACATGAGGCGTAGGTACCGAGTTTACCGGTGCGTTGAAGTGCCACCGCTTTGCTGTCAAAGGTGCGGGTTAAGACCATTAATTCATAGATGGATTTAAGTTGATCAAAATCCGTGGCAATACGTGGTTTTTTATCCCCCACCAACTCACCGTTGGGGGCGAGGTATTGTAAGTAGTCGATATTGAACGAAGCAACTGTAGTCAATTTCACTCTCCGAATATGTTGGATTGGATTTATCTTGCCGTGAACCTTTTGATAAACATTAGTTGGTTCTTCCGGCAGCTGGCAGGCCTGATTTATGCAAAGGTCTCCATATATATTAAGGTCGACATTGCCGACCTTTTTTGCGCTGTGTATTATAAAGTAATCGGGGTTATTATTAAAGAGAGTAGGCGTCTGATCGTGTCGATAATTGTCTTAGTCAAAAAACTTGATTTGAAACAATGCGAAATGACCACCAAACTTTTACAATAAGCACTGACATTCATTAATCCATTAACATTATGAGCCACGATGACAACTTACGGGATTTAGAGACTGATATTAAATTAGACCTGTCAGAACGCCAAAATTATGGGGGGTATCTTTGTTTGGATCGACTGCTGTCCGCTCAAAAGCCCTTAAGTGATCCTGAGCATCATGATGAAATGTTGTTTATTATTCAGCATCAGACCTCAGAATTATGGATGAAACTGATTATTCATGAGCTCAAAGCAGCGATTGCGTGGATTCAGCAACAACGGCTGGGAAAAGCCTCAAAAATTTTGGCCCGGGTCAAACAAATCCAAAAACAATTGTTTGAACAATGGGCAGTATTGGAAACATTGACACCGAGTGAATATGTGCAATTTCGCGGGGTATTCGGCAACGCTTCCGGCTTTCAGTCGGTGCAATACCGGCAGGTGGAATTTTTATTGGGTAACAAGAATAAAAAAATGTTGTCGGTGTTCCCCAAAGGTTCAGAATCAAGGCGGGTTTTGCAATCGGTATTAGAAGCGCCCAGTGTGTATGATGTGTTTATTCAATACCTTGATGAGCAGGGCTATACTTTAGATGAAGACCTGGTGCATCGGGATTACACCGAGCCGCATCGCTACAATGAATCTTTGATGCGAGCCTTACTTGGGGTTTATCGCCAACCGGAACAGCATTGGTCGGTGTATGCATTATGTGAACAGTTGGTGGATGTGGAAGAGTCTTTTCAATTGTGGCGATTTCGACACATGAAAACAGTGGAACGTATTATTGGTTTTAAAACCGGAAGCGGTGGTTCTTCGGGTGTGGGTTTTTTGAAAAAAGCGCTGGATTTAACCTTCTTTCCCGAGTTATTAAAATTGAGAACAGAACTTTAGCATACCGGATTCTTATCAGTTTGGATTGTCGTTAAATTGAAACTGGCTTAGGCCAATTTTCGGATAGGTATTTTCCGGCACATTGGCGGCATTTTCTTGCAATAGCGTTTCAACGGTTTGCTGAAAGCGTATAAGCTGGTCTCTGAGTTGTTGTTGTACCTGTGTTTGTTTTCGTGGCGGAATCTGACTGGATTGCAGGGTTTTTTGGGTCAGTAAATCACCGTCTTCACCAAACATTTTTTTATAAAAAGTTTCAAATAAACGCTGGGTGGTGACATCCACCTCATCGGCCAATTCAGCTTGTACAGACAGTTTTTGGTGCAGGGCGTCGGTAATTCGGTAGCGATTGTCTTCCGGCGTTATCATTTCAGCTTGTATCAGCTCATTGATCACGGCTTTGGCACGGATGTGGTGTCCGTATATGCCGTCAATAATCTGACTCAAATGGGCCAAGCTGAGGGTTTTTTGGCCGCCGGCCTTACATTTTTGTAAAGCCAATATCACCAAATCCATCTTATTAAAACCTTTCTTATGTTTAGAGGTTTTGTTGTATTCAGCCACCTTGCGCCGATCGATACCGGTTTTTACGGCAATCGCCTGGTTGGTGACCGGCCGGTTTTCTTCGCGTAATAATTCTATTGCTGCTTGAATGTAGGCAAATTCGATGTTTTCTTTAAATTCATGACATTGAAGACCAAATTTAATCACCATTTTTGTTACCGGAACCAGGGCTTTTTGTAATTGAGCCAGATGTGTTTGGGGATGAGTCATTGTTTTTTGTGCGCATATTTGCACACAATATTAGCATGGCGTGCAAAATATGTAAAATAGATTTCACCTTGAGCAAGCCCACATTGACTATCTCATTTCGCAAAAATGTGGTTGTTCACAGGGGAGGTATAATTAAAATCTCCAAAATGGGTTATCTAATTTATTGACCCGATGCGGTGAGCCAATACAGAGTTTTGTGGGTTGACGTTTTCTCTCTGTATTGGTCTCGCCTTTAAGCATTTTCTATGTAAGCCAGTCGTCTTCAGATTTTTGTCGTGCCATCCTATCCTAAAATACGTTAAAATTACGTTTTTTATTTAATGTACTTCTTACCATGACAGCTTTAAGCGTCAACCTTAATAAAATTGCCTTATTACGTAATTCACGCGGGCGCGATTATCCCAATGTGGTGGCCTATGGCCGGCATTTAATCGACTTGGGAGTGCAAGGCTTAACCGTACACCCCAGGCAGGATCAACGCCACACCAAAGATCAGGATGTTCATGACTTGCGTGAGTTGGTGGCAGCATTTAATGGTATAGAACTGAATGTCGAAGGTTATCCGGATGAGCGCTTTTTGCAATTAATATTAGCTGCCCGGCCACATCAATGTACACTGGTACCAGATTCACCTGATCAGTTAACCTCTGATCACGGCTGGGATTTGCATCAACATTTTGATCGCATTGAAACACTGGCACAGCAATTGCGCAGCATTGGTGTTCGCAGTTCAATTTTTTTGGATCCTGACAGTCAACAGATTGAGATGGCTGCCAAGACCGGTGTCGATCGCATAGAACTTTATACTGAAGCTTATGCAAACGCACATGCACAAGATGATTATGATGATATTTTACGACAATATCGCCAGGCGGCTAAACTGGCCACACAATTAGGACTTGGCGTGAATGCCGGACATGATCTGGATTTAAACAATTTGCCTGACTTTTTAACCATTCCTTCTATTTTGGAGGTTTCCATAGGGCATGCTTTAACGGTTGAAAGCCTTTATCATGGCGTTGATACGGTCATTGCTCAGTACTTACAAATATGTGGCAGGGCAGCGCAATGACCGGATTGTCATGTTATAATTCGCCCCTTTTGACAACCTCATAAAGACTGTAATGGGTCTTTGACTTATTTGGATTTAACTTATCATGATAACGGTGACTTTGGCTGACGGCAGCCAACGACAATATGAGGCCGCTTTGACAGTGGCCGAAGTGGCTGAAGACATTGGCCCTGGTCTGGCACAAGCGGCTCTGGCGGCGCGTGTCAATGATCAAATGGTGGATTTGTCTTACAAAATCACCGAAGACAGTGATTTAACCATCATCACGGGACAATCTGAAGAGGGTTTGGAGGTGTTGCGCCATTCCACAGCCCATTTAATGGCTCAGGCAGTACAGCGTTTATTTCCTGAGGTGGAAGTGACCATCGGGCCGGTAATTGACGATGGTTTTTATTATGACTTTGCCACCGATAAACCGTTCAGCGATGAAGACCTGGAAAAAATCACCGCTGAAATGAAGAAAATCGTTAAAGAAAAACTACCGGTTGAACGGTTTGAATTATCGCGTGATGATGCGATTGAATTCTTTGAAAAAAAAGGTGAACATTATAAAGCGGAGATTATTCGCGATATTCCTGCCGATGAGACCCTGTCTTTATATCGGCAAGGTGAATTTACGGATTTATGTCGTGGTCCGCATGTGCCCAATACCGGCAAGCTCAAAGTCTTTAAACTCATGAGTGTGGCAGGTGCTTACTGGCGCGGTGACAGTCGCAATGCCATGCTGCAACGTATCTATGGTACCGCCTGGCACAATAAAAAAGATTTAAAAGATTATCTGTTCAGATTACGTGAAGCAGAAAAACGAGACCACCGCAAATTAGGCAAAAAAATGGATTTGTTCCATTTTCAGGAAGAGGCCCCGGGCATGGTTTTTTGGCACCCGCGTGGTT
>CAZLAW010000079.1:0-10312 GCA_964557625.1 uncultured Marinicella sp. | reverse complement strand
AAAAATATTTATTATGGAAATCAAAAAAGACTGTGTGGTCGGTATGCACTATAAATTAACCGACGATCAGGGCCAGGTACTGGATTCATCGGAAGGTCGCGAACCCCTGAAGTTTATTCAAGGTGCGAACAATATTATTCCGGGTCTTGAAAAAGCCATGGAAGGTAAACAACAAGGCGATCAATTTGATGTTACGGTTGAACCAGAAGAAGCGTACGGTGTGCGTCATGAACAAATGATTCAAAAAGTACCGCGTGATGCTTTTCAGGGTGTTGATGAGCTCAATGTCGGCATGCAATTTCAAGCTGAAACCCAACAGGGGCAAATCCCGGTTAAAATCACCGCTATAGAGGGCGATGAAGTGACAGTTGACGGCAACCATGAACTGGCCGGCCAACGTTTGCATTTCAATGTTAAAGTTGAAGAGGTTCGCGAAGCCACGGCTGAAGAACTTGACCATGGTCACGCGCACTAATCAGCAACCCAAAGTCTCCGTCCGAAAACGTCGAATAAAAATTGGCCGGCAATTTTTTGCGTGTCATGAATCGATGACCTATAAAAGCCGGCTATGTCAACGAGGTCTGTCTTTGATGTTAACGACGATTCAAAATACAATGATGCTCACTCGATTTATGAACTAAAATCGAGTGGGCGTTATTTTAATCACCATCTACTCAATGGATTTTGTCGCTTTTATGTGGCCGCCTGAATAATCTGCAAGGGCTTTGTGCTGCTCTTTGCTGAGCTCGTAAATTTTATCGATGGTACAGGATTCCGGCATTTGATCTTGCACCAGGACTTTATCGAACTTCGCCACCAGAGAGGTTCTGGATGTTTGCTTGAGTGCGATTTGCTGGGCAAAGGGTAAATCGTTACAGGGAGACATGAGTTCCAATAAATAGGCTCGGTTGTGGGTACTCAGAAGTATCAGATAACCGCTGTCCAAAGGTTGCCAACCGGTAAAACGGAATTGTTGGACACGGCTGACTTGTTTTAGGTCATGCTCCATCACAAACTGATCGTACTTGGGGCGGGTGGGGTTGCTACCGCAGGCCGATAATAATAAGGCTGATAATAGGATGAATGCTTTGTACATTGTGCCATTCCAAAGTTTTTGATTGATAATTATTGTATCAAACTTGCATTTATTTTCCGTTAAAAAAAACCACCCGCCAATTTGACGGGTGGTTAAAGATCATAGTGTTAACTATGGGAACAATTATTTGTTTTTATTTATCTTTTCCGTTTAGTCCAAAAACTCAGACCAGCCGCTGGTCCAATCCTGGCTCTTATCACCGATGGCACCGCTGTAATTCACTGAATCAAAGAAGTCACCAAATAACTCACGATTCAAGCTGAAACCGCGGGGTGTGTTAACTGTCGGATAGATACCGTCTAAATTAACCGCTTCAGCTGAGTTACCCATTTGCGCATTAAAAAAGCTTTCAATGGTATAGGCATCACCGTCTTCCTCATCAAAATTGTCATCGCAATCAATCACGAAGTTTTCCATGGTTAAGGTACCGGTTAGGTTGCCAGGTGTTCCGGCAGCGGCAAATGTGGCGTCCGAATCGAGATCTAAACATTTCTCAAACCCGGTGACCACGAAGTGGCTTAAGTTCGCGCCGGTACCGCGACGTAATACCAGGCCTGTGGTTGTTTTATTCACTGACGGCGCGCCGATAAATGTGGCATTCACAATTTTAGGTAAGGCTCGAGGTGAGGCATCGTGATTTTCTTCATAGTTATCCGCCTCAATACCACGCTCTTTGTCATTATTGGCATCGGGGTTTTGTTTAACAATGACATACTGTAGTGAACCAGTCCAACCATGGGTCCAATCTAAAGAGTCATCTTTAATATCCGTTAAAATTATATTTTTAGCGTTTACAGTGCCACCAAAAAACTCTACACCGTCATCTTCATTGGCATGAACCTGAATATGATCTACCACCGTACCGCGCCCGACACCTTGAAAAGCAATCCCATTTAACTCGTCTTCGTCATTAATTCGGTAGCCACCGAACTGCACACGAACATAGCGTAATACACCGCTTGAATCTTCCGGATCATCGCCACCGTAATTACCGGAGCCACCTTCGCCAATGTCTTCGCATTGTGATAAAGGCACACTGCCGTCACAAATATTAATGGGGGCTCGACCATTTATAATTAATCCGCCCCAGTTACCGGGACCGGCCGCTTCATCAGAACCATTGTATGGTCCGGTAAAAACAATCGGTGCATTGGCGGTGCCTTCTGCAAAGATTTTAGAGCCACGTTGAACAGCTAAGAAGTCATTGCCGGTTACACCCAATACACGGGTTCCAGGCTGAATAGTCAAGTTAGCAGATTGACCGCCGTCTTCACCGACAAACACACCGCCTTGTAAAACCCAGTTGGTGTCATTGGTTAAAGTGATGTCACCGGTTAAGGTACCTGATAAAGCACAGGTTTTATCCTGATTGGTGTCTTCTGCAAATGCCGGACAACCGCTGAATGAAGTTTGGTAAGGACAAACAGAGGCATCACGCTCATAACCATTGATTTCATCCAAAGGTTCCAGTTCAAATTCAACTGAAGAATCACTGACATAAGCAGAGGCAATATTATCAATACTGGCTGTTATGCTACGGCAGTGATTAAATTCCAAAGTCATGTCACCGAATAATGCACCCGTGACATTGCCTTGACCGGTAAAATTACCACCGACAAATTCACCCAGCTGGAAAGTGACCGTTGATTGACCGGCTAAAATTTCCGCATCACCGGCCACCCAGGTGGGCTCGCCATTATCTGCATAGATAAATCCGGTGATATTAATATTCCCTTTTTCCGGCCCCTTTTTAATGTAATCTATCTGCCAACCGGTGCGGTTATCATCAGCCCCTCGATACCATGCACCTTCAAAATTCTCATCGACATTAATGGCCAATGCAGAACCTGATAACAACACAGAACCTAAAAGTGCTGTTTTGAATTGATTAATCTTCATAGCTAAACCTCGTTAGAACAATTTCAAAAAAAGCCCATTCTATGGACCTTATGTAACAACTTCATGACGTGAATATGAAGATTTGGTTACAAAGTGATTACTAAATATCAAGGAATTGGGATATTGCTTTTGCTTGTCATATTTGTCACACAAATGAAACATTTGAGGCCTAAACTTGGCGCCATCTTTTATTCGGACGAACTACATCATGTTTTTATCTAAGCCTATATCCTCTATTCAACGATGGTGCCTAATCAGTTTGTTGATGGCTTGTCAGCTGACATTAACTGCCCGGGCCCAAGATAACACCGAAGCCATGGCCAAGCAGCTTATTGAGTTACGCGGCCAGGTCGAAGACCTGCAGGCAGAACTTCAGATTCTGCAATCAGAGCATAACCAAACCATGGCCTACCTCAACACACGTAAGGCTGAATTGAATGCGCAGTTAGATCGCCAACAATTAATGATTAAGCAAGCCGAACGTGATTTAGCCAACACCCAAACCCAAATTCAGGCATTGGGTGCGGATTCAGCGCACATGGTGCCCGATGTTATTCATATGATTGACCAGTTAATGACAACCATTGAAGCAGGTATTCCTTTTAAACATCTAGCCCGTCAAGAAGTTCTACAACACATTAAACGGAATTTAGTGGCGGACAAGATCACTGCGCAGCAAGCCATTAATCAAATGTGGGCTTTCGTGGAAGACGAATTGCGCTTAACCCAGGAAAACGGCTTATATTCACAAACCATTGCGTTAAACGGTGAGGATGTTTTGGTGGAAGTGGCTAAGTTAGGGACGGCCTTGATGTATTTTAAAACAAAACAAAATCAATATGGCCATGCCCTGAAGGCCAATGACGGTAGCTATTCATTCAAATTATTTGAAAGCGAAACTCAAAAGCAAGCTGTTGCCAATTTATTTGATTCGTTACAAAAACAAATTCGACAAGGTTTGTTTGAACTGCCAATTTCTGCCCAATTGAAAGGAGCCCAGCAATGACTTATATCCACCAAAGCCTGTTAATCGTGGTATGCCTTTTAATCAGCACCCTGACCCTGGCTCAAGACAATACCGCTTCTGAAAACACAGTGGCGACTGAAAATACCACCCCTGCAGTGGTGACCCAAGCGCAGCACGATCAAGCGCAACAAGACATTGATATGGCCTATAAAAAAGAAATGGCCTTGCTCAGTAGTCAGGTTCACAACCTGAAAGAGCGGATTGGCCAGTTTAAAACCAGTGCCCGCCAGGCCCAGGTTAAAATTGAATCCGAAGTCAATACCCTGGAAAGCCAGTTATTAACCGCTGAGAATCAGGCCCGCGCACTGGAAAACGAACACGTTACTTTATTGAGAAACCAACAATCCGTTGAAGACAACCAACAATTGTTAGAAGCCACACTGGCACAAGCCAAATCATCCATGTCTGCTTATGACATGACCATCCAAGAAGATGAGGACCTGTCCAAACTAGAGCAGGTTCAAGCCCGGGTTAATAAGGTTTCAGATTTTTTGATTAAACAGTCACAGACCTATCAGACCGATGGTCAGTTTTATCTGGCTGACGGTACATCCGTCGATGGCCAATTGTTGCACATTGGTCGCATTGCCACTTACGGACACAGTGATCAGGGCAGTGGTGCCTTGGCGCCCGCCGGTGAAGGTCAACTCAAGGTATGGGAAGCCAACGATTCTGCCGCGGTGGCAGCGCTGTTTAACGGCAAGGCCGAGGCCTTGTCGCCGGTGTTTATTTACGAATCCACACTCAACGCTATTGAAGAGAAGAAGAAAAAAACCATCTTAAGTGTGATTGAATCAGGCGGTGTTATTGCCTGGATTATCTTTGCCCTGGGTCTGATTGCGTTGGTACTTATTATTCTTCGCTTTATTTTCCTGAAAAAATCTTCAGCCAGTACCGAAAAAATGATGAATGCCGTGGTCCGTGAAATTGAACAAAAGGATCTGCAATCAGCCATCGCCAAAGCGCAAACCAAAAACAGTGCCAGTGCCCGGGTTTTATTATCCGCTTTGAGAAACATCAAACGTAATCGCGAACACATTGAGGACATTGTGTCTGAATCCATTCTGCATGAATCCGCTTTGCTCAATCGTTTTGGTTCGATGATTCTGGTGATTGCCACCGTGACCCCTTTGTTGGGCCTGTTAGGCACCGTGACCGGTATGATTTCAACCTTTGATATCATCACTGAGTTCGGCACCGGTGACCCTAAATTATTATCCAGTGGTATTTCCATTGCCCTGGTCACAACCGAGATTGGTTTGGCCGTGGCGATTCCGGCTCTACTGTTTGGTAATTTATTATCGGGTTGGTCTGAACGCATTAAGGATGACATGGAAAAAGCGGCCTTGAGAGCCATCAATGTTTATCAAAAAACGGTGAGCTGATATGTGGGAGTCAATCGCACAATTAAGCGGTTATTTTGCCTCAGGCGGTTATGTTATGCCGCCTTTGATTGTGGCCACTGTCATACTTTGGTGGGCACTGGGGTATCGAATGAGAACACTGCAACGCGGATCCGTCCGTTCAACCCGCGTTATGTTGTTCCGTTACCTGAAGGGAAAAAAACCCAGCCATCAAGGCGTCTTATCACGGGTGTTGCGCAAGGGTATGGCCTTGTATCAACAGGATTTACCTGACTTGCGCAAACATTTGGATGATGCTTTTAGTGAAGATGTCAAAGACATCAAAAAATACCGGGTCATCATAACCACCATCGTGCTCACGGCGCCGTTATTGGGTCTGTTGGGAACGGTTTCGGGTATGATTGAAACTTTTGATTCACTGGGCGACATGTCTTTGTTCACCCAAACCGGCGGCATTGCCGGTGGTATTTCGCAAGCTTTAATTACCACGCAAATGGGTCTGGCTGTGGCCATCCCCGGCTTAATCGTCAATGGCATTTTAAACAAAAAACAAAATCGCCTGGAAATAGAAATTGCCCAAATTAAAGACTATTTGTGCAGCCCCCTAATGAATGAGGTAGAACGACATGAGATATCGTGAAAATAAAGAAACAATTCAAGACCTGAACATTTCTCCTTTGATTGACATGGTCTTTATCCTGCTGATCTTTTTTATGGTCAGCACAACCTTCGTCAAAGATATGAAGCTGGAACTTGAAAGGCCTGCCGCCAGCAGCAGCACCACCGCATCAACCAAAGCAGTGCGCTTATACATCGACAACAGCGGTCAGGTTTATTTGGACGGCACCCGTATTCAACCCTGGGTTATCCAGACGCGTTTACGAGATTTATTAAAATCCAAAACGCAAAAATCTGTGCTGGTGGTAACCGATGAAAATGTCCCTTCCGGTAAACTCGTTGAAGTGGTCGACCAGGCACGCTTGGCCGGCGCTTCAGATGTCGGTGTGGCCACTGAAAAAGAAGTGGGTGCGTGATGAAAGTAAACCGTGAACAGATACAACGTCACCTGGCTGCTTTGTTGGCCATGTTACTGGGTTCTACTTTGGTGCTGAGCACATTGGTTATCATTAACGACAGTGATCAATTAAATCAAAATACCAACCAATCTGCTCACAGCATCATCAAAATCAATAAACCCAAACCCAAGCCTCAAGAAGTGGTGCAACAGCCCAAGCCCAAACCCAAGCCTAAACCCAGACGACTCAGTCCGCCCACGCCTTTGTTGGGGCTAAACAGTCAGTTAGGCGGCATCGATTTGGGCCTCGACAGTCTCGGTATTGGTCAGCTCAGCGATTTAGACAATGACATGCTCAATACAGACGGCAATACCGTCATGTCAGAAGATATGGTTGACCAAGTACCGCGGGCAACTTATCAAGCACCTGTTAATTATCCGGCACGAGCACGGGCTAAAGGCATTGAAGGTTATGTGGTTTTTTCACTGCTGATTGATGAAACCGGTCACATTGAAGAAGTCCGAATTATTGATGCCACTCCGGAAGATGTTTTTAATGAAACCGCATTACAAGCCATTCGTCAATGGCGGTTTGAGCCGGCGAAATATCAGGGTAAAGCGGTTAAAACCTGGGCCAAACAACGCATCCGATTTAATTTGAGCTAATGATTATGAAGACTTATTTACAAACAGTGATTATTGCCTTGCTGTGGCTGGTTGTCTCCCTGGCGCAGGCTCAGGATGCTGAACAGTCATCGCAGGAAGTTGATTACATAGAACTGGCCGCCCTAATGTTACGGGATAACCATTTGCATCGGGCAGAAATGGCTTTGCAACAGGTCAATCTTGACAATGAAGACACAGATCAACACCGTTATTATTCGCTTAAGGGTTTACTGGGGGTAAAAAAAGAGCAACACCAAATCGCCATGGAGGCTTTTTCACAGGCCAATGACATCAACAGGCTTGAACCCAATATGCAGATGATATTAGCACAAGCCGCTTTTTCGGCCGGTCATTATCAACGATCAATTCAGGCGCTGGACGAGGGTGGCACTGCGCTACAACAAGTGGCTGAAAGCTATCACTTGCGTGCCCAGTCACACTGGCAATTAAATGAAAAGCCGATGGCACTCGCCATCATCAATGTGGCCATGGCGCGTTTTCCCAGCGAATCGGCGTTCTTAAAGCGCAAAATCTTTTATCTTGTGGCCCTTGAATTGCACGCCCAAGCGGCTGAATTGGGTCTTGATTATGTCGCAAAATACGACGTCTCTGCCGATGACTATCTGGCCATTGGCATGGCGTTAAAAAACGCCGGAAACCGGGAACGTGGATTAAGTTTTTTAGAGTCTGCTCACTTATATTTTCCCGAGAATGAAGACATCATTAAAGCCCTGGCGGCCGCTTACGTTGAAAAACAACATTACCTCAGCGCTGCCAGTATTGTTCATAAATTAGCCATGACCAATAATGACTATATGTCAGAAGCGGCTGAATTATTTCGCAAGGCAGGCTACAAACATCAGGCATTGATTCTCAACGGTTTAATGACAGACCAGTCTGAAAAACTGACACAACGACTGGGTTTGCTGATTGAACTGGCCCTGTTTGATCAGGCTGTCGCGCTTAAAAATGACCTCATCAGAACCCGTCTTTTGCAACAGGATGACATTCGTTATGCCATGGCTTTTACACATTTTAAATTGGGGCAATACCAGGAAACTGAAGGTTTATTAAGTGAGTTAACTGAACCCAGATATATTGAACAAGCTTTACAAATTCGCGACTACATGAATCAATGTCGTCAACAACCCTGGCTTTGCCAGTAACCTTAAACCCATTGATAAAAGTATGAAAACATTTTTTCTTATTCTCTGTTTAGTCACCCTTTCGGCGGCATCGGCAGAACCTGCCCAGATCAATGTTCACGTTTTCCTCAAAGGCTTACCGGTCAATCAAATCACGGTACAGTCCGGAGAGCAGTCAACCACCACCAACGATTATGGATTTGCCCAAATTTCTCTGGCGCCGGGTCAACATAAACTGGCTTTTAAATCAAAAAAATTGGCAATTTTTGATCATGATATAGAATTGGCGGATGGCGAGCTTGTGCAATTACTGGTGGATTTAAAGGTCATCGATAAACACCAGCCGGAAGTTTACACCGAAAGCTCGATTGATCACCTGGAAAACACCCCGGATGCGTCTGCCGAAACGACCACAGACACCACTGTTAATACGCTATCAGGCGAAGTAAAAAGTCTGGAAACCTTACAACCTGTGGCCAATGCCAAAATCTTTGTGTCAGGACAAAGCGGCTATTTACAAACCAATGATTTGGGGCAGTTCTCCACAGAATTACCAACCGGCACCTATGGTTTAAGTATTTTGCACAGCCAGTTCAGTTCTCATGTTGAAAAATCTGTTCAGGTGGGTCCGGATCAGTCGAATACATTAACCATTGAATTAACGCCAAGCGGCAGCGAATTGCCTGAATTTGTGGTGGTAGAACCTTATATCGAAGGCTCACTGGCAGCGGTGTTAGAACAGCGAAGGAGCAATAACTCGGTGGCCAATTACCTCAGCATGGAGCAGATTTCAAAGGCCGGCGATTCAACTGCTGCAGGCGCTTTAAAACGGGTTACCGGTTTAACGCTGGTCGATGGCCAATTTATATTTATTCGTGGCCTGGGTGAACGTTATTCAAGCACCTTGCTTAATGATGCCAACATGCCCAGCCCAGATCCAACCCGACGGGTGGTGCCACTGGATTTAGTTCCCACCGGTATCATTGGCAGTATTGAAGTTCAAAAAGGCTATTCTGCTAAACTACCGGCCGAATTTGGTGGTGGTTCGGTCAGTTTAAAAACCACTTCCATACCAGATGAGCCTTTTTTTGATGTGGGCTTATCATACAAACATAACAGTCAGTCTACCGGTAAAACCGGATTCAGTTATTCAGGGGGCGGCAAAGACTGGACCGGCTATGATGACGGCACACGCGCCATTCCGGATCGATTAGCAGAAGCCATTGCCGGTGGCAATGAACTAAGACCTAATAATCCCTTTTTTGATGGTGGCTTTTCCCGTGAAGAATTGGCCATCATCGGTCGATCTTTAAATAACACCTATGACCTGAAGCCAACAAGTCTTGACCCGGGGCTGGGATTAGACATAGCCGGTGGCACTCGTTTCAACCTCGATTCTGGCCAGAGTTTTGGGATTTCTACTGCTTTTGAATATGGTGATGAATGGGACTACCGACAGGAATTGAGACGTGATTATGTGGTCTCGACTGGCGATAATCTGGCACTCGACAGTGAGGCTTTGGCTGACACCACTGAACGACAAATTAATGCCAGTGGTTTTTTAACCGGTGGTATTTCATTTAATGACGACCACTCACTGTCAGCAAATTTAATGCTGTTACGCAACACCACAGACTTTACCGAAATTGCGGAAGGCTTTAATGAGGATTTGGGTAATTCCCGGAGAATTTATGAAATCAGATGGACTGAACGAGATTTAAAGTCTTTGCAACTATTTGGCAACCATCATTATCCTGCTTTGTCTGACATGCAATTTGACTGGCAATACACAGATTCAACAGCCACCTTTTCTGAACCTGATAACCGCATTTATCGCTACGACAGAAGATCCGATGGCGTTTTTGTATTTTCCAGTCGAAATGACAGTAATTCACGGGTTTATCGTGAATTGGAAGATGACTCTCAGAACATAAAATATGACCTAAGTCTGCCACTTACCTTTAACAATCAACATGATATCACCGTGGGCTTTGGTCAGCATTGGATTAAAAAAGACCGTGAATCAGATATCCGGCGTTTCTTATTTGAGGATGTGGGGCCTTTGGCCAATGAGGCTGACCGAACACAACCCTTGAGTGA
>CAZLAW010000078.1:0-10444 GCA_964557625.1 uncultured Marinicella sp. | reverse complement strand
CCATATCTTCTGCGAAGAAAAGGACATTGCGCATGAAGTCTCAGAATTTATTGATTTTCTGCATGAGGTTTATGCCGATTTTGGATTTACTGATATTATTTACCGCTTATCAACCCGGCCTGAAAAACGGGTCGGCAGTGATGCCGATTGGGACAAATCGGAACAGGCTTTAGCCATGGCTCTGGATGCCAAAAATATCGAATGGCAGACGTTACCCGGTGAAGGGGCGTTTTATGGGCCCAAAATTGAGTTTTCTTTAAAAGATTGCTTAGGTCGTGTTTGGCAATGCGGTACCATTCAGGTGGATTTTTCCATGCCGGGCCGTTTGGATGCCAGTTATGTGTCAGAAGATGGCGAACGCAAAGTACCGGTGATGTTACACCGGGCCATACTGGGTTCTTTTGAGCGATTTATCGGTATTTTAATAGAACACCATGCCGGTCATCTGCCACTGTGGTTGGCGCCAACTCAGGTAGCGGTGCTCAACATCACCGGTCAACAGTCCGAATATGCGGAAAAAATTGGCAAAACTTTGAAAAATCAGGGGTATCGCGCCATTTATGACTTGAGAAACGAAAAGATCGGCTATAAAATTCGCCAACACACGTTAAACAAGACCAATTATCTGGTTATCGTGGGCAATCAAGAGCTTGAACAGGGCACCGTTACGGTACGTACCCATGGTGGTGAAGACCTGGGCTCGATGCCATTAGAGGCTTTAACCGAACGATTGAATCGTGAAGTGAAAGAAAAACAATAAATTTTTTAGGAGGATTGACTAATCGCTAAAACTGAAAAAGTGCGTCGGAATCAGCAAATTAAGATTCCTGAGGTGAGACTGATTGACCAGAATGGAGATCAGGTTGGTGTTATGGCAACCGATGAAGCGTTAAAACGCGCTGTCGAAGCCGGTTTAGATTTGGTGGAAATTTCACCCAAAGCCAGACCACCGGTTTGTAAAATTATGGATTATGGTAAGTTCAAATTTGAACAAGGCAAAAAACAGCAACAAGCCAAGAAAAAACAGAAAAAAGTCCAACTCAAAGAGGTCAAGTTTAGACCCAATACAGATGAAGGCGATTTTCAAGTCAAAATGAAAAATTTGCGTAAATTCATCGATCAGGGTAATAAGGTCAAAGTGACCATCATGTTCCGGGGTCGGGAATTGGCGCATCGGGAACTCGGTTCACAAATGTTGGATCGGGTGGCCGAAGAAGTACAGGAAGAAGCGGTTGTTGAACAACGACCGGCGAAAATGGAAGGTCGCTTTATGATTATGTTACTGGCGCCGAAATCGGACAAGTAAAAAATCATTAATCAGTTGAAATGGTTGCGGTTTTTCACGTAGTGAAAGAAGCGGCCATGAAGACACAGGCGAGATACAGTTGGTGAGCGTTAGCGAATCAGCAGTATCGACCCTAAAATAAGTCGTAATGGTTGCGGTTTTCACGTAGTGAAAGAAGCGGCCATGAAGACACAGGCGAGATACAGTTGGTGAGCGTTAGCGAATCAGCAGTATCGACCCTAAAATAAGTCGTAATGGTTGCGGTTTTCACGTAGTGAAAGAAGCGGCCATGAAGACACATAGAAGAAGCTGACCTGCGAGTCCAGAAACGTCATTAAATTGACTACTTGCAGGAGTGAATTAATAATTAACAGGAGGCATTATGCCAAAGATTAAAACCAAAAAAGGCGCGGCCAAGCGCTTTAAAAAAACCGCGGGTGGCTTTAAGCGCAAACACGCTTACCGTTCGCATATTTTGACTAAAATGAGCCAAAAACGTAAACGTAATTTACGTGGCACCAGTTTTGTTCATGAAGCCGATGAGCCGGTGGTTGAACGTTTGTTACCTTACGCTAAATAAAAGGAGTTAAAATATGGCCAGAGTCAAAAGAGGCGTACAAGCCCGTAAAAAACACAAAAAGATTCTTAAATTAGCCAAAGGCTATTACAACGCACGCCGAAAAACATATCGAGTCGCCAAACAGGCGGTGATTAAGGCTGAGCAATATTCATACCGTGATCGCCGCAACCGAAAACGAACATTTCGTGCCCTGTGGATTACCCGTATCAATGCCGGTGCGCGTAATAACGGCTTAAGCTATTCACGATTTATTAACGGCTTGAAAAAAGCTGATATCTCTTTAGATCGTAAAATCTTAGCCGATATGGCGGTGCATGATAAAGCGGGATTTGCCGCTGTGGTTGAACAGGCTAAAGCTGCTTTGTCATAATCAATACCCTTCGGGGTGTTGCATTTAGTTACGATGAGAGGAATCAGTCTGGACTGGTTCCTCTTTTTTTTTTTTTTGAGTTAAAAATCAGGTAATGACCTCAAGTTATTACTTTAAATCAAGAGAAGTGTAGTGAATCATTGGGAAAACGTATTAAAAGAAGCCTTGGCTGCCGTGGATGAAGCTGCAGACACCCGTTCATTGGATGATGTGCGGGTGCAATATGTGGGTAAAAAAGGTATCATCACGTCAGCTTTAAAAGATTTGGGTCAATTGGCACCCGAAGAGCGTAAACAAGCCGGTCAGTTAATCAATCAAGCGAAACAACATCTATTTAAAGCCATCCAGGCCAAGAAAGAACAGCTGTTGGCCGAAGAGCTCAATCAGCGATTAATGGCTGAATCCATTGACGTCAGCTTACCGGGACGCACACAATTTACCGGTGGTTTACATCCTGTAACCCGTACCATGCAACGGATTATTGATTTATTCGAACAAGTGGGTTTTATGGTTGTGACAGGACCGGAAGTGGAAGATGACTATCATAACTTTGAAGCGCTCAATTTCCCGCCACATCATCCGGCTCGGGCCATGCATGACACGTTTTACTTTCCCGATGGTGATTTATTGCGCACCCACACATCACCTGTTCAGATCCGGGCCATGAAAACCATTCAGCCACCGATTAAAATCATTGCGCCTGGAAAGGTTTATCGCAGTGATTCCGATCAAACGCATACCCCGATGTTTCACCAAATCGAAGGACTTGTTATCACCGAAGATGTCACTTTTACCGGACTAAAAGGCGTTTTAAATCAATTTGTTAACGCGTTTTTTGAAGATGATTTAGAGATTCGGTTGCGGCCCTCTTATTTCCCATTTACCGAACCTTCTGCTGAAGTGGATGTGGCCTGGAAAAAAGAAGACGGCAGTGAAGGCTGGTTAGAAGTGCTGGGTTGCGGCATGGTACATCCCAATGTGCTTAAAGCCGGCGGCATTGACCCTGAAAAATACACTGGATTTGCTTTTGGCTTGGGCGTTGAACGTTTTGCCATGTTGCGCTACGGGGTGCAGGACTTACGTCAATTTTTTGAAAATGATTCGCGTTTTTTAAAACAATTCGCTTAAAGGAAGATAATAATGAAAATTAGTGAACAGTGGATTAAACAGTGGGTTAACCTGGATCAGGGCATCGATAAAACCGTTTCTCAGTTAACCATGCTTGGTTTGGAAGTGGATGAAGTGTTACCGGCTGCCGGCGAATTCAGCGGCGTGGTGGTGGCTGAAATCACCGATTGTCAACCACACCCCAATGCCGATAAATTGCAGGTTTGTCGGGTTAATGACGGCCAGAATGATATACAAATCGTCTGTGGTGCGCCTAATGCCCGCGCCGGTATAAAAGTCCCTCTGGCACAAGTGGGTGCTGTCTTACCCGGTGATTTTAAAATTAAAAAGTCCAAACTGCGTGGTGAAGAATCTGCCGGCATGCTATGTTCAGAGGTTGAACTGGGCTTGAGCGAAGAGGGCTTAGGCTTAATGGAATTGCCGGGTGATGCCCCTGTGGGTGAATCGCTTCGTGATTATTTGCAGCTTAAAGACACCATCATTGATATCGACTTAACCCCTAACCGGGCCGATTGTTTCTGTGTTCGCGGCGTGGCCCGGGAATTGGCGACTTTGCACAACCTTGATATTAAAGAACCGGCCATTCAAAACACAGAAATTACTCATAATGACACGGTCTCAGTGGTGGTGGATGCACCTGCAGCCTGTCCACGTTATGCCGGTCGTATTATAAAAAACATTAATAACAAAGCGGATTCACCCCTGTGGCTGAAAGAAAGTTTACGGAAATCAGGTCTGCGCTCAATTCATCCGGTGGTCGATGTGACCAACTTTGTGATGCTCGAATTGGGTCAACCCATGCATGCCTTTGATTACGCTAAAATTGAGGGCGGTATTGTGGTGCGAATGGCGGAAAATAATGAAACAGTTACTTTATTGGATGATTCTAAGGCGACACTGGATTCATCCTTTTTAGTCATTGGCGATCAGAATAAGGCATTGGCAGTGGCCGGTGTGATGGGTGGTTTGGATAGTGGTGTGCAAGCAGAAACCCAAGACATTATCCTTGAATCTGCCTACTTTGATCCGGCACATATTATGGGTAAATCACGCCGTTTGGGCACCCACACTGATTCCAGTTTACGATTTGAACGCGGTGTTGACTGGCAACTGCAAGCACACGCCATGGAACGTGCCACCGAACTGATTATCTCAATTTGTGGTGGTCAGGCGGGACCGGTAAATATGGTCACCAATGACGATCAATTGCCACAACAGCAAGAGATTTCACTGACAGCCAATCATTTAAAACGGGTGTTGGGTTTTGAGGTGAACTTTGAACGGGTGACCGAAATTTTTCAGCATTTGGGTTTTCAGGTGCAAACTGATCAATCCGGTTGGACCGTTAAAACCCCCAGTTGGCGTTTTGACTTAAGCATTGCCGAAGACTTGATTGAAGAAGTGGTGCGGGTGGTAGGTTATGATCAGATGCCGGCTGATTTATTAAACAGTGATGATGTGATTCACACCCTGCCGGAACAACAGGTACAACCAATTACAGTCAAAAAACAATTGGTTGACAGGGGTTTCCAGGAAGTGATTAACTATGCTTTTGTGTCTGAAAAACAGTTGGTCAATTGTTATCTGGCTGAAACAGGCTATGCGCTGGCCAATCCGCTCACGCAGGACATGGCGGTTATGCGCACCCATTTATTACCCGGATTACTGGCCAATATTCAGGCTAACCGGGCCCATGGTGAAATGGATTTGGCCTTTTTTGAACTGGGTAAAGTTTTTAATCAGGTCAAAGGTGAACGCTTAGAGCAACAAGATGTTCTGATGTTGGCCCGTTGTGGTCAGGCACAACCTGAACAATGGGGTGTGAACAATCGTCCGGTGGACTTTTTTGATTTAAAAGGGGATGTGGAGGCAGTTCTTAAATCAGTGCCCGGTCAGGTCAGTTACATCGACGGTCAACTGGATTTCCTACATCCCGGGCAACAAGCCGATATTATGTTGAACAATGAATGCATTGGCCATTTGGGTCAAGTTCACCCCAGTATAACCCAACGGTTAAAAATAAAAACACCGGTTTATGTGGCTCAGTTAAATTGGCATTCCATTGCCCGGCGTTCATTACCACAATGGCAGCCGATGACCAAATTTCCCGGAACCCGGCGTGATATTTCTATCCAACTGGCTGAAAACATATCATGGAAAACCGTTAAGACGGGAATTGAAGCGACCATTAATGAAAACAGTGATGTTTTGCGACAATTATTGTTATTTGATGTTTATAAAGGCGATCATATTGAAAAAGGATACAAAAGTTTCGCCATCGCGCTGATATTTCAGGCAAAAAATCGAACTTTGGAGGATAAAGAAGTGGACAAACTGGTGGCAAACGGGGTATCCTTTTTAGAGCAAAAATTAAATGCCGTTATCAGAACATGAATGAAACCATTACAAAAACTGATTTAGCAGAAATTCTGTATATGGAGGTTGGCTTAAATAAACGAGAAGCCAATGAATTCGTCAGCGTGTTTTTTGATACCATTAAGGAACAATTGTTAAATGGCTCGGGCGTAAAATTATCCGGTTTTGGTAATTTTGAATTACGCGATAAAAAATCGCGACCCGGCAGAAACCCCAAAACATTAGAAGAAATCCCGATATCAGCCCGCCGCGTAGTGGCGTTCAAACCGGGACAAAAACTGAGGAATACCATAGAGACTTATGCTGGATCAAGGACATAATAAAACCTTACCCCCGATTCCCGCCAAGCGTTATTTCACCATCGGTGAAGTCAGTGACTTATGCGATGTGAAACAACATGTCTTGCGTTATTGGGAAAATGAATTTGATAACCTCAATCCGGTGAAAAGACGCGGCAACCGCCGTTATTATCAGCGCAATGACGTTATGATGATTCGTCAAATCCGCAGCTTATTGTATGATCACGGTTACACCATCAACGGCGCCCGCCAAAAACTGAACGGTCAGGTGGAAGAAAAAGAAGCCAGTAAGTCCTACCAGGTGATTCAACAAACCGTGCAGGAACTGGAAGAAATCCTCAGCATTCTGAAATAATGTGCTTACTCAATAGTTCTTACCGGCGCAGGCCGGTACCAGCGTTTTTCTGTCGTCAGTCTTCTGTCCTCTGAAAACCACAAAGAGCACGGAGATTACACAAAATACACTAAGGAGAAATTATTATTTCTTTGTGCGCTTTGTAAAAATCTTTGTAACCTTTGTGGTTGAAATAAAACCATCATTATTTTATTAGTTCGTGTATGACGGATGTGACGCTCGGTTAAATCATTTAATCGATTCTAAATCTTTCAAATAAGAATCCAAAAGTGTTAGAATACGCACCTGGTTTCGGAGCGTGGCGCAGCCTGGTAGCGCACCACAATGGGGTTGTGGGGGTCGGAAGTTCGAATCTTCTCGCTCCGACCAGTATCAATTAGCATAATTCACTAAATGACATTCTACAATCCGCAAAAGGAGATGATATGAAATCACCTGTTCGAGTCGTTGTTACCGGTGCCGCCGGTCAAATTGGCTACCAACTTTTATTCAGAATCGCCGCCGGCAATATGCTGGGTGATGATCAACCGGTTATTTTACATTTATTGGAAATTCCTCCGGCGATGCAAGCGGTGCAGGGCGTGGTGATGGAATTAGAAGATTGTGCCTTCCCCTTATTACATGGAATCGTTGCCACAGACGAAGCCAATGTCGCTTTTAAAGACGCTGATTATGCCTTATTAGTGGGTGCCATGCCACGTGGACCCGGTATGGAACGCAGCGATTTATTGCAAAAAAACGCTGAAATCTTTTCCGTGCAGGGCAAAGCCATCAACGACCATGCCAATAAGGACATTAAAGTACTGGTTGTGGGTAATCCGGCCAACACCAATGCCTTAATTGCCCAACAAAATGCACCGGACATTAACCCCGGTCAGTTTACCGCCATGGTACGGTTAGACCACAACCGTGCTTTGGCACAAATGGCCAATAAATTATCTGTGGGCACCCATGAACTCAGTAACATGACCATCTGGGGTAACCATTCATCCACCCAGTATCCGGATATTTCCCAGTTAAAAGTCAACGGTGAAGCCGTTAAAGACATTGATCAGAACTGGTATGAAAACGACTTTATCCCAACCGTACAACAACGTGGTGCGGCGATTATTAAAGCCCGTGGTGCCTCAAGTGCCGCCTCTGCAGCATCAGCCGCCATTGATCACATGAAATCCTGGGCCCTTGGAACACCTGATAATGATTGGGTGTCCATGGCAATCCCCAGTGACGGCAGCTATGGCATTGAGCCCGGTGTGATCTTTGGTTACCCGGTGACCTGTGCCAACGGCCAGTACAGCATTGTGCAAGATTTACCCATCAGTGATTTTTCACAGCAGCGCATTGATGCCACCAATCAGGAGTTACGCGAAGAACGTGCGGCGGTCGAGCACTTATTTAGCTAAACAGTTTATTTAATGACCTTGAGCACCGCCGTTGTTTTAACAACATCAGGCGGTGTTTTTTTATCAGAAACAATATTTGGAGACAGTTATGATTTCAGCCAACATTCCACAAACACCTGCGGTCAGTAATGAGCCGATTAATGAATACCGTCCGGGGAGCGATGAAACCATTGCCTTACAAAAAGCCATGGATGAAATGGCCAACAGCCATACGGATATCCCGAATATTATCAACGGAAAGGCCGTTAAAAGCGCTGATAAAGCCGAGGTCACCATGCCCCATAATCACCAGCATGTGCTAGGTACGTATTACAAAGCCGATAAAGCGATATTAAACCAGGCAGCCGATGCCGCGGTGAAGGCCCAGGCTGACTGGGAGCGCTTACCCTGGCAATCCAGAGCTGCGGTATTTTTAAAAGCCGCCGATTTACTGGCAGGTCCCTACCGCAATATCATTAACGCCGCCACCATGCACGGCCAGTCGAAGAACGCTTTTCAGGCAGAGATTGATTCGGCCTGTGAGTTAATTGATTTTTTACGTTTTAATGCCGAATTTTATGAAGGCATTATGGCAGAGCAACCCGAATCCTCACCGGGTGTCTGGAACCAGCTCGACTGGCGGCCTTTAGAGGGCTTTATTCTGGCCATCACACCCTTTAACTTCACCGCCATTGCCGGCAACTTACCGGCCGCCCCGGCGATGTTGGGTAACACCGTGGTCTGGAAACCCTCAGGTACCCAAATGTTGTCTGCGCATGTCATTATGGAAGTCTTTAAAGAAGCGGGGTTACCCGATGGTGTGATTAATATGGTCGCTGCTGACGGTCCTGTGGCCGGTGAGGCCTTATTGACCCGTCCGGATTTAGCCGGTGTCCATTTCACGGGTTCAACCGGAACTTTCCGCCATATTTACAAAGAAATCGGTAACAACATCAATAACTACCGCTCCTATCCGCGGATTGTCGGTGAAACCGGTGGTAAAGACTTTGTCTTTGCTCATCCATCAGCCAATCCGGTGGCCGTGGTCACCGCCTTATCCCGCGGTGCCTTTGAATTCCAGGGTCAAAAATGCTCTGCCGCCTCGCGTGCCTATTTACCTGCCTCTTTGTGGTCAGACATCAAAGCGCAATTGGTGAAAGACGTTGAGTCTTTTAACATGGGCAGCACCCGAGATTTTGGTAACTTTATCAATGCGGTGATTGATGAACCCGCGTTTGATAAGATTAAATCCTATATTGATCACGCCAAACAAGCCGATGATGCGGAAATTATCGTTGGTGGAGGTTGCGATAAAAGCACCGGTTACTTTATTGAGCCGACTGTGATTGTGACCACAGACCCTGGTTTTAAAACCATGGAAGAGGAAATCTTCGGCCCGGTATTAACCATTTATGTCTATCAGGATGATGATTTTGAAGAAACCCTGACTTTATGTGACGAAGGCTCTATGTATGCGCTGACAGGCGGCATATTCGCCCAGGATCGCTATGTCATTAACCACATGGCCGATCGTCTGCGTCACGCTGCCGGTAATTTCTATATTAACGACAAGCCCACCGGTGCTGTGGTCGGCCAGCAACCCTTCGGTGGCGGTCGCGCGTCGGGCACCAACGACAAAGCCGGCAGCGCCTTAAACCTCTACCGATGGTTATCACCCAGAACCATCAAAGAAACCTTCGTTCCACCCACGGACTACCGCTATCCGTTTTTGGGTTAATAACAAATAGAATCGGGATCTTAAAAGGCGGCCACTCGGTCGCCTTTTTGGGTGGGCGCCATCCACCACATCATTTATTTAATGAATTGTCATTTGTTTTTGATGGGCGGAGCCCATCCTACTTTATATTTTTGATTTCAGAGGTGATATTCACCTCTTTATTATGGTTTAATGGATATGTTTAATATACAGTTAAACATCATTCGTCATGGCACATAAAAAACCAATTGTTAGTCTTAATGCCATCGTAGAGGCATTCGAAACTCAGGACAGTGAGTCGGTTTCTTACATTAACGTTAAGAGCGGCGACGTTGAAATTGTCTTTGAAGATTTCTTAATGTCTTTGGATGAAGTTGATAAAGAGCTGCCCGAATGGCAAAAGGAAGAAATTAATCGATGCCAGAGTATTATGTCAGGTGCTGATTGGGTCGAACTACCATCTCAATTTGAGATAAACGAATACCAGATAATGCGTGCTTTTGCAGACAACCGAAAAGATACAAACGAGAGTCAAAAACTCCATGCCGCTTTATCCGGTGGAAAAGCCTTTCGACGGTTTAAGGACACCGCGTTTGATATCGGTGTCATTGATGACTGGTATAAGTTCAAGGAAGAAGCATTGGCTGATATCGCCCGCGTTTGGTGTAAGGACAATGGCTTTGAAATAGACGAAGGTGATGCTTAATAATTCATTATAGCCAGTATTCGATCAAACCGCTGATAATTGAGTGTTATTTATGTAGTGTGGGCTGCGCCCACCGTAGATAAACAAGTCAATAACCACAACCTGACTAAAAAGAAGCATTTTTCAGCTTTAAAATGGTTTATTATGTCTGTTTAATAAGTTGTAATGCGCATATTGAGGGTTCGTGTTTTGAGCAAAATTTTAATTTTCGGCAATTCAGGTTCAGGTAAGACAACACTGGCAAAG
>CAZLAW010000077.1:0-10547 GCA_964557625.1 uncultured Marinicella sp. | reverse complement strand
ACAATCCGGTTGCGGATAAACCGATTTTGTACGCCATGGGCTCCATCCATGCCCGTGAATACCCGCCGGCTGAACTGGTGACCCGATTTGCCGAATATTTATTAAGCAACTACGGCACCGACGCTGATGTCACCTGGCTGGTGGATGAACATGAAATCCATTTACTCTTACAAGGCAATCCCGATGGCCGCGTTATTGCGGAAAACCAAAGTTTTCCCGATCAACGTAAAAACCGCAATGAAAACCATTGTTTTAACGGTAACCAACAAGGCGTTGATATGAACCGCAATTTTGGCTTTTACTGGAATCAGGGTGATGGCTCAAGCAGCAACAGTTGTAGTGAAGTCTATCGTGGTACCGCTGCCTACAGTGAACCGGAAACCGATGCCATTGATGCCTACATTCGAACCCTGTTTCCTGATGACCGCCCTGATGATTTAACCACACCGGCACCGCTGACAAAACCCGGGGTTTATATCGATATTCACAATGTCGCCGAACTCACCATGTTCCCATGGGGTTATGCCAACAACACCCCGGCAGCCCCCAATCACGACCAACTCCAAACCCTGGCACGACGATTGTCTTATTTTAACGGCTATCGCTCGCAACAATCCAACGAACTCTATGGTGCTGATGGCGCCTCTGATGACAATGCCTATGGCACATTGGGCGTCGCGGCATTTACCATTGAATTGGGTGAAGGCAGCTTTTATTCCAGTTGCAATGCCTTTGAAAACACCATCTGGCCCGATAATTTACAGGCACTAATCTATGCAGCAAAAGTGGCCAGACAGCCTTATGTGATGGCATCAGGTCCCAGCATAGAACAGTTACCCCAAGTGGCTTTGCAAGTGGCACAAGGCCAAAATGTGGCCATACAAGGCTTGGCCACTGACGACAATTTTTACCAAAACAATGGCACCGAAGCCACCCACAACATCACGGCTGTACAAGCTTATATCGATGTTCCTCCCTGGCATTCCGGTGCAGTAGCCAGTTCATTGTCTGCCCAGGATGGTGCTTATAACAGCACCGCTGAATATTTCACCGGCAGCTTACCGACATCAGGCTTAACAACCGGTCGCTATATGGTTTGGCTGACCGCCACCGATGCAGAGGGAATCACCGGCGTACCATCTGCTGTTTTTATCGATATTATTGATCCGTCACTCATTGGCACTTTGAGTGGCACTGTGACTGATCAAGACAGTGGTTCTCCCATTGATTTGGTGCAAGTAACTTATGATGATTTAATCACCAGCACGGACAGCAGTGGATTTTATGAATTCCAGGCCACCGCCAGAACCGCTGATCTGACAGTCAGCAAAGCAGGCTATCAACCACAAACATTAACCGCCGTCAGTATCACCGCTCAACAAAGCAACACCCAAAACGTTGTTTTACAAGCCACCTGTGGTGATATGTCTAATAATTTAGAAGCCTACGCAACCATCGCAGATGCCCGGAGTGATGGCTGGCAAAGCGGCAGCCATATCGGCACCGATGACTGGGCTATTGTGAGTGGCGATGATCATAGCACCGGCCAGGGCAATGCATTTATCTCTGCCGACATCAATAGCCGTTCCGATAAGTTTCTAATCTCACCGGAAGTGGCTTTAGTCAATAACGCTGAACTCAACTTCTGGCACAAACATGATTTTGAAGCGGGTAATGATTATTACGATGGTGGTGTCCTGGAAATATCCACCGACAACGGTCAAAACTGGAATGATTTAGGGCCTTCCATGATTCAAAACGGTTATAACGGTACCTTAAATGGTGGCTATGGTCAGCCACTTGGGGCGCGACCCGCCTTTGTTGATAACCTGGGCACCTTCCAACAGGTCAAAGTGGATTTATCCGCTTACGCCAACCAGACGGTCCGCTTCCGCTGGCGCATGGGCACCGACAATTCACAAGGCGCCGGTGATTGGCTCATTGATGATATTGAAGTCAGTGGATACCGCAGTTGTGAGATCATCGACTTAATATTTGCCGATGGCTTTGATCAATGAATCAGCGCAAGCGCTTGCTTAATATTGGGCACCACATTTTGCCGATCCAGTATTTGAAAAACTTGATGTCGCTCAAAGTCATCCACCAGCTCATCACGGACGCCCGACAAAATAACCTGAATGCCCTGAGATTGAAAATTACTGATAATTTCTTTTAAGGTCTCATAACCGGTGGCATCGATTAACGGCACATAACGCATCCGCATAATAATGGTTTTCACCGATGAAGATGGGATACTGGTCATGGTGTGCTGAAACTGTCGTGCTGCACCGAAAAATAGTGGGCCGTTAATTTCATACAATACCACCTCTTCAGGCACATCCAGGGTTTCTTCATCGAACAGACGCTCCACCCGTTCTTGTTCAATACTGATATTATTCACTTGTACTGACTGACTCATGCGATGCATAAACATAAAACTCGACAACACAATGCCGACCTGGATGGCAATCACCAAATCAAAAATAACGGTGAGGAAAAAGGTGGTCAACAGGATAATAACATCCATTCTGTCCCCTTTTAAAATCGACTTAAACTGTCGCCACTCACTCATATGATAGGACACCACCACCAGAATCCCCGCCAGGCAAGACAACGGAATCAGTTTCGCTAACGGTGCAAATAACAGCATAATCAACAATAACACCACGCCATGGACAATACCGGCAATTGGGGTGCGACCACCATTATTGACATTGGTGGCGGTACGGGCAATGGCACCGGTGGCCGGAATTCCACCAAACAAAGCCGAAGCCGAATTGGCCGCCCCTTGTGCCACCAATTCAATATTGGACCGGTGTTTACCGCCAATCATGGAATCGGCCACCACCGCGGATAATAAAGATTCGATCGCACCCAGCAAAGCAATGGCAAAAGCCGGCTGAATTAATGATTTCATCGTCGCAAAATCAAACGAGGGTAAACTCGGCATGCTTAAAGCATTGGGAATGTCACCAAACTGACTTTCAATGGTGGTCACCGGAATATTGAATAATTGGACGAACAAGGTGGCTAATATAATCGCCACAATAGAACCGGGAATCAGCTTAATCAGCTTTTGAAAATACAAGGTCATCACGACTGTGCTGACGGCAATGGCAATGGCATACAGATTAATTTGGTTAAGATGCTGCGCGTATAAAAGCCATTTAGATAAAAAATCGGCCGGCACATCCGTTAACTGTAAGCCGAGAAAATCATTCACTTGCGATGAAAATATAATCACAGCAATACCACTGGTAAAACCCACTATCAGAGAATAGGGAATGAATTTTAAGAAATTGCCAAAACGTGCCAGGCCAAAACCAATCATCATAAAACCGGCCATAAAAGTGGCCAGAATTAAACCATCGACGCCGTGTGTCTGGACAATGCCGTAAACAATCACAATAAAGGCACCGGTGGGCCCGCCAATCTGCACCCGAGAACCGCCAAACACAGAAATAATAATCCCCGCCACAATGGCCGTTATCAGTCCTTTTTCCGGTGACACCCCTGAGGCAATGGCAAAGGCAATCGCCAGCGGTAGCGCCACAATGCCGACAATCACCCCGGACATCACATCTTTTAGTAATGTTTGCCGGGAAATGCCGGCTTTAATCAGACTAAAGAGCTTGGGCGTAAATTCAGTTTTCATGGAACGAGTTAATCCATGCCCGGAAAGGAATCCACCAGCTGAACTTTCAGATCAGGAAAAGATTCCACCACCTGCACTTTAAAATCAGGAAATGAATCCACTTTTTGCCACAGCCCACATTTATCGGGAAATGAATCCACCATTTTCACCTTAATATCAGGGAACGAATCCACATACTGAATTTTCAAATCCGGAAAAGAATCGACAAACTGCACCTTGCCCATTAATTGAATACCCTTGATTTCACAATCTGCCATGGAAACCCCACTTATGAATAATACAATGATTATTGTAAACCATTTTTTAACCATTAGAACCACCTGCTCTTTTTAAACCACACCAGTAACCCAACTGTTAGCATCACACTAAACAACACAATATAGGCAAACGACCACGGATTTTGCAAACCCGGCATCCCGGCCACATTCATACCGAACAGACCGGATAAAAATGTCAGCGGTAAAAAAATGGCCGAAACGATTGCCAGTAAATACAAGCGACTGTTTTGCTCATAACTGATGTTAGCCATAAAATGCTCCTGCAACATCAAAGCCCGTTCCCGCATCAAATCTAAATTCTCCACCAACTGAATAAGTTTATCCACATGTAAGTAAATACGTTCATAAAAGCCCTCACTTAAGTGCGGCGACTTAATGCGATACAACTGATCGATGGCTTCCTTTTGCGGCATTAGATAACGCCGAATATGCGCAATTTGACGGCGTAAATCATTCATCTCAGGATTAAACTCAGTCAAGGAACTGTCATCGACCCGGTCCTCAGCCTGATCAATCTTATCATCCATTTTATCGACAAAATCATCGGTGGAATAAGCCAGCCGATCCAACAACATTAACAACAGTTCTTCGCCATTTTTGGGTCCCACCTGCTGTTTTAATTGTTCCCGAATAAAATTTATCGACCGACTACCAGCATCACTGCTGCTGACAATCAAACCATCGCCGAGCCACAGTCGAATTGAGACCATGTCTTCAGGCTGTTCGTCCTCGTTGTGGTTAATTCCGCGTAAACAAATCAGCACGTCCTGTTCGTTAATCATTGCCCGTGGTCTGGTTTCATGATTAAGTAAAGTTGATTTGGCCTGCTCTGATAATTCAGGCCGCTGTTTTATCCACTGCACCGCTTTCTTGTCAGTGTATTTAACATGAAACCACTGCCAGGTGGTATCAGCACTTTGCTGCGGTTTTAATTCCACGCCGCCGCCGACACCATCCAGGGCATAATGCGTGATTTTTGATTCAGTCATGGGATTCTCTTGATAAGCCGATCAGTTGCTGTGGGTCGGTAAAATTCACATGCACATCCCGTTGTGGGAAGGCCACCACAATCCCCGCATCTTTAAATTTTTGTTCAATCAAAAAACGCACATCACTGCGGATTAAGCGCATCTCGCGTCCCGAGCTCATGGACACCCAAAAAAACACATCAAACACCAAAGCACTGTCAGCAAAATCTTCAAACACCACCACCGGCTCCGGCTCATTTTGCACCCATTCAAGTTCTGACATGACCGCCAGTAAAACCGACTGAACTTTCTGCACATCAGAACCATACGCCACCCCGACCCGCACTGAAGTCCGCACAAAAGGATCATGCAAAGTCCAGTTCACCAGGCGAGATTCAAGCAGCTGACTGTTGGGCACCACAATATCGGCTCCGTCGTTACGTTTAACCAAAGTGGAGCGATTACCAATACTGACAATGCGACCGATAAAACCTTCCATTTCAACCACATCACCAATCCGAATCGGCCGCTCTGACATCAAAATCCAGCCACTCAAGAAATTTTCAATAATGGTCTTCGCCCCAAAACCAAAGCCAATCGCCACCGCACCGGAAATAAAGGCAAAGGTTGCCAGGGGAATGCCTAAAAAAGACAACAAAGTAAGCAATACCAAAACAATCAGGGTGTAAAACAAAATCCGCTGAATAATCGCCCGACTATCCTGACTAATACGCGCCGAACTCAGCAATTTCTTGACCACCAAAAAAGCCAACAAGCGACTTAAAAACCAGGCCAGCACCAAAAACACCAGCGCATAGACAATCTGCCCCCAGGTAATCACCTGCGTTTCGCTCAGACTCAGTGCCGTTTTACTGAAAAAATCCATCATCATTAAAGTATAAAACAAAAACTCAGAGACTAAAAATCTATTTTTCAGACCTTCAACTCAATCTGAATCGATACAAATAAAAACGCCCCCGATAACGAATCATCAGAGGCGATTATTGTTTAGCTACTTTAAGGCAGCTTACTTAGGTGGCTGTTTGATTACATAACACCTGTTTCACATTTTTCAGCCGCTTCTGATTTTAGCGCTCTGACTTTTTTCAAATCACCTGCCTTACGCGCTTCGGCAACCGCCTCATAATCCGTGTTTTTAATTTCACACTCACAAGATTTCTTGGCCTGATCCAGCGATCCTTCAGGTACGGGTTGTGCTTTAGCCTGACAAGCTCGCAAATCACTTTCTTTTAATTGCTCTGCATCCATGGCAAAAGCAGAGGCAGATAACATAAACATACTAACGGTTAACAATTTTTTCATTTTCTCATTCCTAAATTAAAAAGGAATTTCAATTTATCATCGGTGCAAACCTAAAATTTGACCGCCGTCACAAATTTTAATCAACCGGTTGTTTTTAACACCTAAACAACTGATTTATAACGATATCTTAATAAAAAATACAATTATTTTTTCTTGTTATTCACACCAATTTGAATTTAATCTGTAAAAATATCGACACAATTCAGGCATTGAATATAATTCAGGCTTTTTAATGCCAACTCTAATCGAATCGTGTCATATTAATTTTTTAATCATGCCATATTGTTATTTTGATGCCTTAATCAATCATGTATCATTCGTTCTTATCTGTTTGATTTTCACAAAATGATTGGGTGAGTTGCATGAACTCACTCTGTTCCTCTTGATTAAATATTTGCTTGGCCACATCGGGTAGTTGACCGGCCAGAATATCACCACAGACTGACCCTGGATTCTTTTTCATATTCCTAAAGTAGCTGCCCATAATTTGACGTTTACAGGATCTAAGCAAATCCTCAACAACCGCTGCTTGTTGATCGCTGTTCAAATTCTGCGCAATAAAACCCGGTGTGCTACCGGCAATCACAGCCTGGCAGGTCTCATCCGGCTGTTTTCGAAATTCATCCTGTAAAACTTGTAAGGTCGTTTCATCACCGACCGGCATATCCAACACCGGCACCTCAGCGGGTTTCAAATCATCAATCCAGGTCGTCCAAGTCCCTTCATTCCTGCTTTCGGTCTCCCGACCATCTTTATCAATGGTGACCCGCGAATAGCGGGCGTCACTGCGAACCACCATGCCCAATTCACTCAGCTCTTCCACAATCGCCGCTCCGAAACGAGGATCACCATAAAATCCCGGTTTATAAAAAGGTGCAAATGAAAATGGTTTATCCATCAATATCCACAAATCAGTGTGTATTTGATAGCGCGAACTACCCGGCTCTGATGCGCGCTTGCTATTGTAATCAGCAGTGAGCACATAGTGCTGTGCCATACCACCGGCTAACTCACGCTCGCCCTCACCGCGCTCGACCTTCACATTGAAGTCGAGATAGACCAGTTGATAACCAAACTCCTGCCAGCCCGTGGACTCTGAAGCTTGCTTACCCTTCTCCCAGCGTGGAATAAATAAACCCATATGCCGCTCCCCAAGCGCAAAAGACGCCTTATCCGCCGTGCGCTCAGAAACCCGATCACGCCAGATCAGAGTATGCTCAGGCCCCTGCAAAACATACTCAGTGGTCGGGTTCTCATAAGCCGGCGGAAATTGCCCCAAGTCCTCAACATCCGGTCTGGCGGTATGCAGCGTATAGGAAAAGCCGCTGGTAGTCTGTTCATTACCCTCAGCCAAAGCGATACCACTGACCGAAAACATCAGCATAATTGATGCTGCAAGAAATGTTGTTAAATTCATAGTTACTCTCATTGATTTTATTGCTTAGAATCGGAAAATCTGATTCACAATTCAAATACATCATCTGATTTAATGTGAACTTTGGATAAACAGCTAATTATGGACACACGATGCAGTGAAAATTGCATCCAGACTTTCCGAACCATATGATATGTTCTAAATTAGTGACAACTATAACATTGCAGAAATGAATTTACATGTGAGCAATTTCACGGATTAGGAAAATATATATTATTACCTATCTCAACGCGTGAGGTAGAATAATGATCCCTTTATTTTTGCAATGCTTTATTATGTGCCACACGAAGGCTATCAGACAAACTCGCTTTAATGTCCGGTAGCACACCGACAATTTCCCAGTTTGTATAGGTGATTGGATTAATAGGACAATTCATGGAAAATCTACCAATAAAATATTGATTAATTTTAGCCGCCCCAACCGCATACGCGATACCATTTGTTTTTTCGCCAATAACAGTCGCTTTACCATAGTGTTTTAACGTATAAGAAAACAGTTCAGCTCCGCTGGCTGTCTCAGGGCCAACAAGAATATAGACAGGGTAATTGTTTTTAAAATTCGAATGCCCAACATCTTCCATGGATTCATGGTCAAAAATTTCTTCATCGTCGCGCGTATGAATACACCACAATAAAGTTTTTTCATCGAAGAAATAACTCGACATATAACGAACCAATTCAGGTGAATCGCCAATGTAATCTCTTAAATCAATAATCATGGCTTCTGTGTCTTTTAAAAAACCAAAAGCATAGTTAACAGTTTCTACCGCCTCATCATCAATGTAAAACTTATTAAACTTGAGATAACCGATATTACCGCTGAGAATCTCCAACTTCTGAAAGGCGTAATTATTTTTATAGATATCTTCAGTTTCTACGATGACATGGGTTGGTTCTGACTTTTCATCCTTGACCAGCATAATGCCTAAATGTCCATCGGTGCTCACCTCAATCAGTTCATCAGTCATAAACACCTGAAACTCTTTGGTCGATTTAATGTGATCATAAGCCCCTTGATGCATTCTGGACAAAACCTCAGATTCAATCAGTTTCGCCTTCTCAGGAAAAACATAGACCTCGTTCAGGGTTTGCAAGGTATCGACAATCGACTGCCTCACCTGATCCCGGCTCAATAAAATATCCTCATCTGAAGCATTTGTATCCACACAGACAAACTAAAACATAAAAAATATAACGCTAACAAAGTACTTCATAATTGAACCCATCCTCTTTAGATTATTATTATTAAAAAGTAGTTATGTTGACAGGCCGTGGTTTTATCAAGCAAATTTTTAAATTTTTATAGTCACAAAGAAGCAATGTTTCAGGGCGGCGATAACCAAGATGAGATTATCGGGTGGCATACAGGATGTATGTCTGCAAAGAGAGCAGGAGCGTTAGTTGCCAAGCCCGATAATGACGGTGTCAAATCTGGAGCTGAGGGAAAATTGGGACGTGAAGGTCAAGGCGGAACTTACTTTTTGACAGCATGAGCGCACATACTTGTGCGTGATTGTTGCAGAAGTGAAACAACGCAGGGGTTGTGTATCCGTTAAACTGGCTGAGATTATCGGGTCGGAGCCCGATAATGACACTCTAAAACCTGGAGCTGAGGGAAAAGTGGGTGAGTAAAGATCAAGGCGTGGTTAGTATTTGAAGGCGTGAGCGCACAAGCTTGTGCGTGATCGTCTAAAAATCAGCCGGCAACGCAAGAATTAAAACCCTGGAGCTGAGGGAAAATTTGGCGTTGAAAGTCAAGGCGGAGCCGATTTTTGATAGCATGAGCGCACGAACTTGTGCGTGATTGCTGCAAAAATCGGCGACAACGCAGGATTTCAGCGCCAAATTTTTCCTCAGAAGATTTCGCCGATCATGCAGCGTAGCGACCCCCCCGCCTTCTCCAGTTCCGAAACTTCCACCCCATGAATGCGAAAACCCCACTTATCCAGTTTCTGCTTCGAAGCTGTGGACAAAGTATCAAACGCTGTTTGACTGAACAGCACATCGCGCTCGGTGATGGAAATACAATTACCGCAGAACGCCATTTTTTCTTCATCGGACAGGTACAACACCTTGCCTTCGTAGAAATCGTCAATGGCCTGGACCACTTCGGGATCTGCGAATGAATCTTTGTGTAGTACCACCGCTTCGCCGGCCAGGTTGGCCATCACCACGTTGGTGTGGTATTCGCCTTCAGCCAGGTCGAACTGAAAGGTTAAGTCCAATTGAAATCCTTCAGCCAGCGCCATGGCGCCTTCATCATTGACCCGTTCAGTCATGCCGACAAAGCCAATATTCCGACCGCGATCAGGGACCAGTACACCGGTCAATTCGGCGATGGCTTTGGGGTGTTCGATGATGTATTCATCGTAATCCAAAACGCTGTTAAAAAATTTACGGATGTCTTTGCGCTCGGTTTCTAACTGACGATTCGGGTAGCGCATGGAGCCGACAATATAACGGCGGTTATGATTGGTGGCGAATGAATTATTCGGGAACACTGCATCCGGGGTGTGTACAGAACCCGGGAATGATATCACCGGTAAATCAAAGTCGGTTAATACCCGAGCCAAATGCATTTGCTGGTAGATGGCGAGTTTTTCGTCCACCGATTCATCCATCTGCATATATTCATTGTCCTGGGCAGTTTGTTCATTCAGAGAAAAACCCACCGGTGACACCATAAATGCGGCTTTCATGGCAACGGCTTGTTTAATCGGGTAATTGGCGTATTTTTGTGCTTCTTTAAAGTCAGCTACGGTTTTCACTAACATAATTAACTAAAGTCCTGGCTTCGCTCAGCACCCGGATATCGTCCTTGCGTTTGGGCGCCTCGGTTACTAAATAAGATTTCCACTTTTTACTGCCGGGAAATCCGTGAAATAATC
>CAZLAW010000076.1:0-10564 GCA_964557625.1 uncultured Marinicella sp. | reverse complement strand
GAAAACAGGAATATAAACAACTTAAAAATCAAGATTGCCTAAATGCACCACGGGTTATTAATATGACTAAACAGTTTCCATTATTCATATTCACTCTGATTTTTTCAGGTTTCTGTATTGCACAAGATAGTGACTTGAAAGCTGATGAGATTTATAAACAATGGGATGATTCACTCAACAGCTATTTATTAAATCATCCGCATCCCGACGTTCAGATCACCGGATTAAGCCTTTCTTCTCTGGATTTACCACTGATTAATGATGCTGATGCGCATTTTAAATTGAATCATGAGCAACAAAACTATGTTAATCATATAAATCGATTAACGAAACAAAACAATCTCAGTGGTCAAGCCATTTTCCAGCTGTTATCGTTGTGTTCTCATAACGCCATTCGCACAGCCTGTGATAGCGACAGTCTGGTAAAAACATACCAAAAAACCTATCCCGGAGATTTATTTGCCTATTTTGAACCTTTTTCTCAGGCGGTCAGAAACGGGGATTTAGCCCTGGCCGAATACCTGATAAAAGACATGCAAAACACCACCTATGCCACAGACATGAATTCATTGCCTGAGGTTGTTAAATCAGCAATCCATGACTTTATGCAAAAAAACCCATTGCCACGTTCTGTCTTAAAACATCAACTAAAGCTTTTTGTTGACGTCGATCCATCTGTCTCCGATAAACAATTAAATCAAGCTTTTTTCTACATCAAGATCAGTGGCATTCAAATGGCCCTACCCATCCCGGCTTATAAACCGCTGTTAGATTACTGTTCATCAGAAACCAGCCCAACCCAAGCTTGTCTGCAGGTTGCAGACATTTTAATCACCCAAGGTCAAGACATCATTTCTCAGCTCATAGGTTATCGTTTAAAAGTTAACAGCTATGAACATTCTCTGGAAACTGATTTATTGGTCCAGGCTGAAGAAAAAAATGACCAGTTCAGAACCCGGTATGAATGCATCAGAGGTGCCTTATCTCAGAATAATCACTATGTGGATTATCTGGATATCGCTTACGCTCAACTTTGGTTTAGCGATGACAATGAATTACAACGCATAAAATCGGTGGCGCATTATTTATTTAATAAAGCACACAAGTCAGGTTTTTCCGATGTTAAAGACCCAAACGAATGTGATATAGAATCGATCAAACCATAACACACCTTAGCAATTGACCTACATCAAGGCACATTAAAACAAGCTTACCTAAACTGTTCAGCACTTTTTTAATGAACAGTTAGTATGGAATTGGTTTGTCCGGCGGGTAATTTACCGTCTTTAAAAGCCGCGGTGAAAGCCGGGGCCGATGCGGTTTATATGGGTTTGCAGAACGCCACCAATGCCCGGCATTTTGCCGGTCTGAATTTTACTGAACAACAGATGCAACAAGGCATCGAATTTGCCCAAAGTCGTGGCTGCAAAGTTTTCCTGGCGGTCAACACCTATCCCTACTGTCATGACTTAGACACCTGGCAACAAGCCGTGGATACCGCCGCTGAACTTAAAGTCGATGCTTTAATCTTAGCCGATATGGGTGTGATGGATTATGCCTGCGAGAGACACCCTGACCTGAATATTCATTTATCGGTGCAAGGTTCAGCCACCAGTGCCGCTGCGGTCAATTTCTTTGCCGAACAATTCAACATTAAGCGCGCTGTCATTCCGCGGGTACTGTCTATTAAACAAGTGGCCCATTTAATCAATCAATCAAAAGTACCGATTGAAGTCTTTGGTTTTGGCAGCTTATGTGTGATGGTCGAGGGCCGTTGTTTATTGTCATCTTATGCCACCGGTTTGGGACCCAACAATCATGGTGCCTGTTCGCCCGCTGAGTTTGTTGAATGGAAAAACACCGATGAACATCTGGAAACCCGCCTCAACGGTATTCTGATTGACCAGGTGGATAAAGACGATTCCGTGGGTTATCCGGTGATTTGCAAAGGCCGTTATGAGGTCAATGATCATATTGGCTATGCCATTGAAGAACCCACCAGTTTAAACACCTTATCGATTTTAGCCGAATTAAAAGCCATTGGTGTGGCAGCGGTGAAAGTCGAAGGCCGACAGCGCAGTCCGGCCTATGTCCGACAGGTCACTGAAGTGATGCGGGCCGCCATTAATGACTGTCTGGAAAAACCGGATTCTTATCAGGTTAAAGACCGTTGGAATAAAACCCTGGGCGAATTATCCGAAGGTCAACAAACCACCTTAGGGGCCTATTATCGGAACTGGCAATGATTAAACAAACACATAAAAAATTATCACTGGCACCGATTCCCTATTTTTGGGATCGCGCCACTGTAGAAAACTTTTATCGCCAAGCGGCCGATTCACCCATTGATATTGTCTATTTGGGTGAAACAGTGTGCAGTAAGCGCCGGGCATTGGGCTTAAATGACTGGATCAGTATTGCTCAGGATTTATCAGCCGCCGGCAAAGAAGTGGTCTTATCGACCCTGTCTTTGGTGGAAGCCGCCTCTGAATTATCGGTAATGACCAAAATATGCCAACAAGACGATTTTGCCGTAGAAGTAAATGATATGTCAGCGGTGCAATTGCGCACCAGCCATACCAAACCCTCTTTTATAGCCGGTGGTTCACTGAATATTTATAATCAACGCAGTTTGGGGAAACTTAAATCACTGGGCTTACATCGTTGGGTGTTGCCCCATGAACACAATCAAAAGGCTTTGCATGCCTTTGATTTAACCGGCATTGAATTGGAGTTGCCTGCCTGGGGGCGATTATCACTGGCCTATTCAGCCCGTTGTTTTACCGCCAGAACCCATAACCGCAGTAAAGACCAATGTGGCTTTATCTGCGATCAATACCCCGAAGGCCTGGCCATGAAAACCCAGGAAGCGAAAGACTTTCTGGTGATTAACGGCATCCAGACCCAATCTGGCACCATTCAAAACCATTTAGAAGCCATCAACGACAATGCGGTGGATATATTGCGCATTACACCCCAACAAAATAACTGTTTTGAAGTGATTGATATTTTTGACCGGGTCAGAAAACAGCAGATGCGCATTGATGACGGCCAACAAAAGCTAACAGAATGTACCATCCATCCCATTAGCAATGGTTATTGGCACCAACAAGCCGGCAAAGACTGGGTGGCAGTCAAGCAGTGATTAATCATGACACTTGAACGCTTTATTGCCCATGCCCTGGATTCGCACAGCAGTGCGCATATTCACAGTTTACGTGATTTTTTGACTGGCCTGGATGATGATTTATTACAAGTCAATCAAGCCGTTGATTTAAAGCACGAATTAACCGCCATTAGTCATCGCTGTTTATGTGAACAAGGTCCGGCTTTGCAATTTAATCAATTGAAAAGTGACCACAGCATGCCGGTGATTGCCAATTTATTCGGTACCGAAGGACGGGTTCTCAAAGCACTGGGCGTTCAGGATAAAACTCAACTGAAAAAACTGGGACAACAACTGGCCTATTTACAATCACCGGAACTACCCACCAACCTGCAACAAGGCCGGGGGCTGGCTAAAAACCTGAAACGCTTAAGTTATATTAATCCACGACTGGTTGATCAGCCACCCTGTCAAACACATGTACTTCAGGGCTCGGATGTGGACCTCAGTGTTTTGCCCTTACCCACCTGCTGGCCCGATGATGTCAGCGCCCTGCTGACTTTTGGACTGGTCATCACCCAAGGCCCGCATCAAAAGCGTCAGAATATCGGGATTTATCGACAACAACCGATTGCCAGGAATAAACTCATTATGCGTTGGTTGGCGCACCGCGGTGGTGCCACAGATTTTAACGATTTTAAACAAAGCAATCCCGGGGAACGATTTCCGGTGGCGGTGGTGATTGGCGCCGATCCGGTGACAACATTGGCCGCGGTATCGCCGATTCCTGATACCTTAAGCGAATACCATTTTGCCGGCTTATTGCGCGGTGCCAAAACCCAAGTAACACCCGGTGTTATCCATCAACACCTACACATTCAGGCTCAGGCTGAAATCGTTTTGGAAGGCTATATTGAGCCGGATGAAACGGCGGCTGAAGGCCCTTTTGGTGATCACACCGGTTTTTATAATTCGGTGGACAATTTCCCGGTGTTTACGGTTGAATCCATAAGCTGTAAAGATAAACCCTTATACCACACCAGTTATATGGGACATCCGGGACAAGATGAACCCTCGGTGATGGCCTCGGTACTCAATGAATTGTTTATACCGCTGTTACAAAACCAATTCCCGGAGATTGTGGACTTTTATTTACCACCGGCGGCCTGCTCCTATCGCATGGCGGTGGTCAGTATCCGTAAACAATACCCCGGCCACGCCAAACGCATTATGATGGCCATTTGGTCTTATTTGCGGCAATTTTCTTACACCAAATACATTATTGTCACCGATGAGGATGTTGATGTGCGTGACTGGTCTCAAGTTATCTGGGCCATGAGTACCCGCGCCGATCCGGCCAGAGACAGCTTTATTATTGAGCGCTCCCCGGTGGATTATTTAGATTTTTCCAGCCCCGATAGTCGCCTGGGCGGGAAAATGGGTCTCGATGCCACCCATAAATGGCCGGCCGAAACCAGTCGCACCTGGGGACGACCCATACAGCACTCTAAACAATTTAAACAACATATCGATGACCTATGGACACTAATCAAAACCAACCAGCAGCCTTAAACCGGGCACCGCAAATGCCGAAACCCCTGGCCCTGCCATTTAAATGGATGCCGCCGGTAATTCAACACCGAATCATCGAACAAACACTCAATCTCTTTTTTAAAAATGCATTGGCAGACAATGCCCTGGATTTTTTACAAAACCGTGTTATTCACGTTCACATCAAAGATGCCTATATCTGTTTTGCGCTTCGGCTTAATCACAATAAGTTACAGATTTCAGCTAATCAAAATAAAGCCGATTTAACCTTAAGCACTGATGTGTATACGTTGTTACAATTGATTAGCCAACAGGAAGATGCCGATGGTTTATTTTTTAGCCGCCGGTTGGACAGTCAGGGTGATACCGAGTTGGGTTTATATGTAAAAAACTTTTTAGCCTCACTGGACCCTGATGAATCTAAATTACTGGCTGTGAGTATGGTCATGAGTCAAAAAATACTAAAATTTATTGATGCCAAAAACCACCGACTGAATTGACAAAAGTCATTACATCATCCATAACATCAGTTAAACTATGGCGCTTTTATAATTTGACCTGATTGTCATGAAAAAATATTTAACAGCCATCAGCCTTATCATGATGCCGATGCTGTCTTTATCTCAAGATACTGAACAAGCCCAAGATACACAAGAATCACAAGAAAAAGCACTCAGCCCATTAATTGTTGTGGCCTACAAACAAGCACGGGCATTACAAGAAGTGGCCGCCGATGTGGCCATTATCAGTGCCGAACATATTCAAAATACGCAAAGCGAAGACATGGCGGCGGCTTTGCGTTATGAAACCAACATTAATATTGAACAAGCCGGCAATCGCTTTGGCACCTCTGGGATTAATATCCGCGGTATCGGCAGTAATCGCGTGGCGGTTGAAGTCGATGGCGTACCCAATGCCAAGGCTTTTAATATCGGCTCTTATTCTTTTGCGACGGCGCAGTATCCTGATGTTTCTGTGATTCAAAGTATTGAGGTTTTAAAAGGTCCGGCTTCGACCCTTTATGGTAGTAATGCGCTGGGTGGTATTGTCAGTATTCATACCTGGAATCCGCAGGATTTAGTCGGTGAAAAAGATCATTGGCAACAGTTCAGATTGGGCTTTAACGGTCAATATAACGGTCGTCACGGCACCTACACCCATGCCTGGAATGGTAAAAACAACGGAATTATTTTTAATATCAATCAACGCGATGGTAAAGGTATACAGAGACCCTCAACCTTAGCAGAAGATCACGCCGATTGGGACCAACAATCCGTTTTCAGCAAATGGGTGACAGACGTCGCACCGGGTCATCAGCTGTCTTTTAACTTACAAGCCCAGCAACGTGATCAAACCACTCAAATACACTCCTTTATCGGTCAAGGCCGTTTTGCCAACACCACCGCTCTGGCCGGTGATGATACCAGCGAATCACAAAAATTGAGTGCCACGTATGATTTTATGCTGAATAAAAGCTGGGCCGATGATGGCTTAATCAGACTCTATCACAGCAACACCGAGTTTTTACAAAAAACCACTGAGCACCGTTTTTCACGTCGTGGCACGCCACTTCAGCAAGATCGGGTTTTTAGCTTTGAACAAAAAGCACTGGGAATGGAAGCCAATTTCACCAAAGAATTTACCACCGGCGGCTGGTCACATCGACTTATTTATGGGATTGAAATCACCCAAACCGATGTGGCTGAATACCGCGATGCCTTAGAGACCAATCTCAATACCGGAGACAGCACCAACATTCTATTGGGCGAAGTTTTTCCGTTCCGTGATTTTCCGCTCACTGACGTCAAAGAACTGGGTGTCTTTATCCATGATGAGATTGAATTAAACGACCAGTGGACACTGATTCCGGCGGTCCGTTTTGATCGCTATGATTTAGATCCCACCCGTGATGCTTTATTTGATAATAATGCAGAAGACATCGAAGTGGTTGTTATTGATGAATCTGACTTTTCACCCAAATTGGGCTTGCTGTACCAAATTGATGATTACAGCAGTGTATATGGCCAATATGTGCGGGGTTTTCGCGCGCCACCGGCCGAAGACGTGAACATCGGTTTTAACATCGCCCTGTTCAATTACCGCTCGATCCCAAATCCTGATTTAAAAAGCGAAACATCCAATGGTTATGAAGCCGGTTATCGATTGATTTTACCCAATCAACGATTAACCCTCAGTGGCTTTTACAATGAATACAAGGACCTGATTGTTTCTCGTGCGCCTTTAGGTATTGATCCCGAAACTCAAGCACTGTTATTTCAATCACAAAATATCGCCAAAGCCCGTATCCACGGTTTTGAAATTGATCACCAGTGGTTTATTAATGAGCAATGGCAAACCCACGCCGCCCTATCCTGGACAAATGGTGTGAATGAAACCAATGACCAGCCACTTAACTCAGTGTCACCGCCCAAAGCGGTTGTGTCGGCTCAATGGAGCAGCACGTCAAAAAAATGGCACATGGGGCTGTATGGTCGTTTCAGTGCCGCCCAGGATGATATTGACTTGACCCAGGAACAATTATTCCAAACGCCCGGCTATGCGGTTTTTGACTGGATGGCCAGTTACCATTTTACACCACAATCCCGTTTGCAGCTCAGTATCAACAACCTGACGGATAAAACGTATTGGCAATGGCAACAAGTGCGTAATTTCGATGCAGAAGACCCCATAATCAATGCATTAACAGAATCTTCACGTTATTTTTCAATGACTTACTCGCATCAATGGTAATCGAATGATAGAATAATCGTTAAATTAAAAACAACCAATTGACCTATATCAATGAAGGGGGATTGATCCATTTGTACAATCTCGATTGAAATAGTGTTAATGCCTATTGAGAACAATGATTTTATTCATATCAGGAGTTAAAAACCATGATTAAACTTAAGCAAAGTCTGTTAATCGCCGGTCTGGTCATCGCCTTACCTGCTTGCGCAGACCAAGCCGACAAAGCCGCGGACAAAGACCCTTTAGCCGGTCATAAAGCTGAAATGAAAGCCGGGAGCACCGATTTAGCCACCCAAATTGCCGAGGGTGAGAAACTATACGGCATTCACTGTGTGGCCTGCCATCAACCCAATGGTCAAGGCATGGCCGGAGCATTCCCACCACTGGCTCAATCTGATTATTTATTGGAAGACAAAGAACGGGCCATCGGAACCGTACTCCATGGATTGTCAGGCGAAATAACCGTTAACGGCACCAAATATAATGCGGTTATGCCTAACTTGTCCTACCTTAATGATGAGCAAATTGCCAATATTCTGACCTATGTTACCCACAGTTGGGGCAATGAAGGTTATCGGGTGAGTGCAGCTGAAGTGGCCAGTATTCGAGCCAAAGATGAAGAAAAAGCGGTGGCCACCGGTCAGCCTGTGACCCACCCAACCAGTTCTGTTGAAGAACTTAAGTATCAGGGTGCCCCTTCCGGCATTGACCCGGCAGTCACCAAAAAAATGGTTGATTCGCAAGGTCCTGCCATGACTGAAGAAGAATTTGAATTTGCCACCCAAACATATTTCGAGCGTTGTGCCGGTTGTCACGGTGTGTTGCGTAAAGGTGCCACCGGTAAACCGCTGACCACGGACATTACCCGTGAAAAAGGTTCTGATTACCTAAAAACCTTAATCACCTATGGTTCACCTGCCGGTATGCCCAACTGGGGGACTTCCGGTGATTTCACCAATGAAGAAATCGATATTTTAGCGCGCTTCTTACAACATGAGCCACCGGCACCGCCTGAATGGGGCCTGCCTGAAATGAAAGACTCCTGGGTACTTCATGTGAAGCCAGAAGACCGTCCTAAAACCAAGCAACATGATTACGATGTTGAAAATTTCTTCGCCGTTACCTTACGTGATGCCGGTCAGGTGGCCATTATTGACGGTGATTCAAAAGACATCGTGGCCATTTTAGACACCGGTTATGCGGTCCATATTACCCGCCCATCGGCTTCGGGTCGTTATGCTTTCACCATTGGTCGTGATGCCAAGATCGACATGATTGATTTGTATATGAACCCACCGAAAATTGTTTCCACCATCAAAATTGGTTTAGAAGCCCGTTCTGTGGAAACCTCTAAGTACAAGGGTTTTGAAGATAAACTGGCCATTGCCGGTGCTTACTGGCCACCTCAGTACGTGATTATGGATGGTGACACTTTAGAACCTAAAAAAGTGGTTTCAACCCGTGGCATGACTGTGGACACCCAGGAATATCATCCTGAGCCTCGTGTGGCCGCCATTGTGGCTTCCCATAACCACCCTGAGTTTATTGTTAACGTCAAAGAAACCGGTAAAATTTTATTGGTGAATTATAATGATGTGGATAATTTATCGGTGACCACCATTGGAGCGGCTCGCTTCTTACATGATGGAGGCTGGGACAGCTCAAAACGTTATTTCCTGACAGCGGCCAATAATTCAGACCGCATTGCGGTGGTTGACTCGGTTGACCGGAAACTGGTGGCTTTAACTGAAGTGACCAAAATCCCTCATCCCGGTCGTGGTGCCAATATCGATGATCCGAAATATGGTCCGGTTTGGGTGACCTCTGCCCTGGGTAATGACAACATCACCTTCTTAGGCACTGACCCAGAAGGACATCCTGAACATGCCTGGAAAGTGGTGCGTACCCTGAAAGGTCAAGGCGGCGGTTCACTGTTTGTGAAAACCCACCCCAAATCAGAAAACCTGTGGGTTGACACCACGTTAAATCCGGATCCGGCCAAATCCCAAAGTATCGCTGTATTTGACATCAATAACCTGGACAAAGGTTACGAAGTATTACCGATTGCTGAATGGGCTAATTTAGGTGATGGACCGAAACGTGTGGTTCAGCCTGAATACAATAAAGCCGGCGATGAAGTCTGGTTCTCCGTGTGGAACACCATGGATGAGAAATCAGCCATTGTGGTGGTTGATGATAAAACCAGAAAACTGAAAAAAGTCATCGATGATGAACGCATCGTGACACCCACCGGTAAATTTAATATTTACAACACGGTGAATGACGTTTACTAAGCGCTCATACAAGCGCAATACCCTGGCGGCCTCTTTGAGAGGCCGCTTTTTTTTGCCACTAAAAAATGACCTGTCCTGTGGTAAGATGCCATTTTTTAATCTAATTCAGGTCATGTTAGATAAAACGCTTAATCACAATGTGGTGATGGCATTAAAACAATCGGTGATGTTTTCGGGTTTTGATGGTGATACCTTTGATCAGGTTCTCAGCTTTTCACGACTAACCAAAGCCGGTCAGGAGCAAATTATTTTTCAACAGGGACAAGAACTGACCCATATTTATTTTGTCTATGATGGTGCCGTTAAATTAGGTCGTGGTAGTTTTAAGGGGGAAGAAAAGATTATTGAAGTACTGTTACCCGGTCGCACTTTTGCAGAAGGTGTTTTATTTGCCGGTGCACCCAAATACCCGGTCACAGCCACGGCCCTCAAAGACAGTGTACTGGTGGCCATTGATGGCAAAAAGTTACTTAATTTACTGAAAAACTCCACTGAATTATGCCTTAAAATGCTCAGCCATTTGTCGGTTCGCTTACACTGGATGGTGAAAGAACTGGATAAACAAACGCTCCATAACGCCTCATTTAGGATGGTGGATTATTTTCTGAGTCAAGTGACTCACCTGGACGGCAATGAATGTGAATTTAAGCTGGCGGTACCCAAAAGAGACATTGCTTCTCGGCTCTCAATCAAACCGGAAACCTTTTCCCGCGCACTGAAATCACTGCAAAACAAAGGCCTGATCAGTATCAAAGAACAAACCATTCGTCTTCATGATGTGGCTTTGCTCAAAGAAATGATAGAACTGGAAGAATTATAAAAGGTGTGTTCTTGGGACTTCATTCACTTTTGTTCCCGACAA
>CAZLAW010000075.1:0-10692 GCA_964557625.1 uncultured Marinicella sp. | reverse complement strand
CGGGTTTATCTTTCAGGATAATTTCACGGAGTTCACAGCGATAGTCACTGACGGCAATGGCCATCCGGGCGCGCATGGCGTAAGGGCAACGGCGAAAACTGTATAAAACAGGTAATTCTTGGTTTGACATCATTAAATTAAAGCAAGGATTGAACACGGCCGACCTGACCGCTGGTGAGTTCGACTTTAATACCGTGTGGATGGGAGGGCGATTTGGTTAACAGGCGTTTAACCGTACCTTCGGTGCGTTCACCACTGCGTTGGTGGTGCTTTTGAACAATACTGACTTCGCTGCCGGGCTGAATGTCTTTTCTGAGTGGTTTTTGCATGGCTCTGATTATAACAAAGAATCACCAGGGAATGGGCTTACCGGCGTAATCTAAGAACAGGGCTTCTTGGCTTGTGGTGTGGGTATTTTGTTCAATTTGTTGCTGCAGCATCTCGGCGGTTTCTTCCACGGTTTGCAGTTGGCCTTCCGGTAAGCGTTTATGGAACGGTTTTGACAGAGCGGTGTCAGTGGTCCCTGGATGGAGTAATAGGCACTGAATATTTGGGTATTTGCGCTGCCATTCAATACTTAAGGTTTTAACACCCATATTAAGAGCGGCTTTACTCATGCGGTAGGCATACCAACCGCCTAAATGGTTGTCTTCAATACTGCCGATACATGCGGAAATTGAGACAGCCACCGCTTGTTTCGAATGGCTGAGCAGTTGTTCAGCCTGTTGTAGCACCAGTAAATGACCGATGGCGTTAACCTGATAATTGTGTAATAAGTTATCTGCTTGAACTTGTTTAACTGATTTTTCCGGCTGGTATTTGGAATTATGCAATACCCCGGCACAGTTAATCAGCACATCAATGTGTTAAATTTCAGTTCGCAGGTAATCGAATGCAGCCACGATTGAATCTGGTTGCGTTAAATCACAGTAGAGTTGCTGTGGTGATAATTGGTTTTCAGGGAAATGTCGAGACGTGATGATAATGTTATGGCCTTGTGCACTATAACGTTCCGCCAATGCCTGACCAATGCCCTGGTTTCCACCAATAATCACTACATTATTCATAGTGCAGACTGGATGCCTTGGTCAATGGTTGGGTGCTGAAAGTTGAATCCCGCTTGTTGCAGTCTTTCAGGCATCACTTTGGCATCAGCCAGTAACAGTTCATCGGCCAAATCTTTAAACACCAGTCGTGCCAGGGCTGCCGGCATCGGAATAAAGGCCGGGCGATTAAGCTGTTTTGCCAGGGTTGTGGTGAACACTTGGTTACTCACAGGGTTTGGCGCGGTGATATTCACCGGGCCCTCCATAGTTTGCTTGAGTAAAAACATGATGGCCTGACTGACATCGGCTAAACTTACCCAGGAATAGATCTGTTCGCCGGAACCGATGCGACCGCCTAAACCCAGTTTAAAGGGCAGTAGCATGTTTTTAAGCGCACCGCCTGATTTATCCAGCATTAAGCCAAAGCGCAGATTGGTCACTCGGGTTTGTGGGCTGGTTATTTTCTGTGCAGCGGCTTCCCATTGCACCGATAAGTCAGCGACAAAGTTACTACCGGCATCACTGTCTTCAGTTAATGTTTCATCGGGACGGTGGCCGTAAAACCCAATGGCGGAAGCACATAAAAAATGTTGAGGTTGTTTTGCATGGCTTTGCATTTCATTGACCAGCCATTCGGTACCGTTGATTCGGCTGTCGCGGATAAGTTGTTTATAGTCATCGGTCCAGCGTTTATCGGCAATGCCGGCACCGGCCAGATGAATAACAGCGTGCGGGGCTGTGATGCCGAGTTGTTCTAAAGTGGACTGGTAATTCCAGCTGGGGTGATGGGGATCTGATTTGTCCCTTTGTAAGGCCACCGGCTGATAGTCAGCGGATAGATCAGACATTAACTGTTTGCCCAGCATCCCGGATGCGCCGGTGATAAAAATAATGGGTTTAGCTTGTTTTGACATGGTGATAGACATCCGTAAATGATATCTATTTTACCGTGAAGATGCTGTCAATGCTTAACCGGCCATTTGTAGCACCAGTAAAACACCGAAAACGCTGATAATGGCGCCGATCAGTTTACGTGGATTTATGTCTTCTTTAAGCAGGAGCCAGCCGAGAACAAAAATAAAAACCGCCGCGGTTTCATTTAAAATGGAGGCGATGGAGGCATCGGTGTATTTGTACCCGGCAATCCAGACCATGGTGGAGAGATATTGTCCTAACAGGGCACCGGTTAATAACCACCAGCGTCCGGGGGCTTTCCATACTGATAATGGATTGAGACTGCGGTTGAGTAGCGCATTGAATAGTAGCATGCTGGCCAAACCACCTATGGTGCGAATAAAGATAATCCAGAAAAAGGGCAGTTCGGTGGTGATGGGCTTAACAATGACCACGCCCAGAGCGGTACAAAATACCGCCATCGCCGCAAAGGCAAAGCCAATTAACGGCGGGTGGGCAATATCCAGTGATTTCTTTCTTAGACTGATGACCGCGACACCGACCATGACTAAAGCCATACCAAAAATCTGCCAGCCATTGAGGCGTTCACCCAGATAATAAAATGAAATAAAGACCACAAAGGGGCTGTATAACGAGCCGGTAATACCGGTTAAGCCGGCACCAATTAATTGTAAAGCGCGCAGGTAAAACATATCGGCCAGCATAATGCCAAAAAAACCACTGATTAACAGAATCAACCAGTCTTCAGTGCTTAGTTCAGGCAGTACAAAACCATCGGTGAAATACAAAGTGGGAACCATCAACAAGGTGGTGAGCACAATTTTAAACAAGTTCATGGCGCTGACACTGCTGTGCTCGCCGGCTTTGCGGTAGCAAATCACCGCAATCGCCCACAGTAATGCGCACAATAGGGACAGTATTTCACCTAAACCAAACATCTACGCTAAGTAATTAGTTCTAAAAAATCGGGATTGTAAGCGAAATTTTTAATGAAACCATTATAATTGTGCGCATTCGATTAATTTTTTGAGGTTTTTATGACATCAGGCTTAAATAAAATAGTGGTTTCGGTTTATATGCTGGTTTTGTGCTTATCAGTGCATTCAGCTGAGCAAAAAGATGACAAAGACGAATGGGATGTGAATAATCCGCCCGGCGAAAAACAGATGGTGGATATTAACACCGAAACCGGGACCTGGATGAACCTGGATGTCAGTCCTGACGGGCAAACCATTGTGTTTGATTTATTGGGAGATATATACACCATACCCATTTCAGGTGGGGAAGCCACTAATATTACCAATTCTATGGCCTGGGATATGCAACCACGTTTTTCACCCGATGGCCGACAACTGGTGTTTACCTCGGATCAGGGTGGTGGTGATAATATTTGGATTATGAACACCGATGGCAGTGAAGCCCGTGCGGTGACCGATGAAAAATTTCGGTTACTCAATTCGCCGGCCTGGTCACCGGATGGTGAATACATTGTCGCCCGTAAACATTTCACCGGGATGCGTTCTTTGGGTGCCGGTGAGATTTGGTTGTACCATAAATCCGGTTGCAAAGGTGTACAACTCAATAAACGCCCCAATGAACAAAAGGATTTATGTTAACCCATTTATACGCCGGACGGCAAATATGTGTTGTTTTCCAGGGATTCAACGCCGGGGAAATATTTCGAATATTCTAAAGATTCCAATAATCAGATTTATGAAATCTTTGCCATTGAATTAGCCACCGGCGAGATTAAGCCGTGGGTGTCAGGGCCGGGTGGGGCGGTCAGGCCAACACCGTCGCCGGATGGTGACTCACTGGCTTTTGTGCGGCGGATTCGTGCCGACAGTGCGCTGTTTATTCAAGACCGCACAAGTGGTGAATTAACACCCATATACACCGATTTGACTCGCGATATGCAGGAAACCTGGGCGATCCATGGTGTTTACCCGAATTTTGCCTGGTTGCCCGATGGCAAAGACATTGTGTTTTATGCCCAAGGCGGTATTCATCGCATCAATGTGGCATCCAAAGAAGTGACACAAATTCCTTTTAAAGTGACAGATCAACGCGAAATCCGTAAAGCCGTGACGGTTAGCAATGAAGTGGCGAAAGATGATTTTGATGTCAAAATGATGCGCTGGTTACAAGTCCGCCCCGATGGTGAACAAGCACTTTTTCAGGCTTTGGGTTATATTTATACGGTGGATTTACCCGATGGCCGACCTGAGCGCTTAACCAAACAAAGCGAACATTTTGAACTGTATCCGCGTTACAGCGCCGATGGGAAACGCATTATTTACACCACCTGGCATGATCAAAAACTCGGTACAGTGCGTTTAGCGAAGCTTAATGGCCGCAGTGAACAACTGACCCAAAAACCGGGGCATTATATTAATCCGGTGCTGTCACCGGACGGTAAAACCGCCGTGTATCAGGCCATTAAAGGCGGTTATTTAACCAGCCCCTTGTATTCACATGACACCGGTATTTTTAAGATTGATGTTAAATCCGGACAGCGTACCAAGATTGCGGATTCTGGTAGTGAACCCTTTTTTACAAACAATAATGAACGTATTTATTTCACCGGCAACGATAAAAAAGGTGAGGTCTTAACCGGTCAACTGTATTCAACCGATTTAAGTGGTAATGATAAACAAAAACATTACCAGGGTCAGTGGATCAGTCACTTTAAGGTGTCACCCGATGAAAAATGGCTGGCATTTATTCAGAATTTCCAGGTCTATGTCACACCTTTTGTCAGAAATGGACAATACATTGCCACCGGTTCAGGCGCCAAGAATTTACCGCTGCAAAAATTCTCCACCTATGCCGGTAAAAATTTAACCTGGTCGAAAGATTCTAAAGAATTGAGTTGGACCATGGGACCGAATCTTTATCAACAGCCTTTATCTGCGGTGTTTGATTTTCTTAATCAGGATGAGACCGAAGAGAAACCCGAGCCACAACAAACCAAGATTGAATTAACCGCTCAAACCGACAAACCTTCCGGTTTAGTGGCATTGAAAGGCGCTCAAATCATCACCATGGAACAAGTTGATGGTGAGCAACAAGTGATTGATAAGGGTGTCATTGTGATTAAAGACAACCGCATTCTGTCAGTGGGAGCCGATGTTGAGATACCGGAAGGTGCTAAAGTGATTGATGTCACCGGTAAAACCATTATCCCTGGTCTGGTGGATGTCCACTGGCACGGGCCTTATGCCAATAATCAAATCATTCCGCAGGAAAACTGGAATGCCTATGCGTCCCTGGCTTTTGGTGTCACCACCACTCATAACCCATCGGCCAACACCGAAGAAATATTTGCGGCTTCTGAAATGCAGCAAGCCGGTTTAATCACCGCACCGAGAACCTATTCAACCGGCACAATTCTCTATGGTGCCACCCATTTTATCACCGCCAAAGTGAATAGCCTGGATGATGCCATGGGGCATTTAAAACGCATGAAAGCCGCCGGTGCCTTCAGTGTCAAAAGCTATAACCAACCGCGCCGTGATCAGCGTCAGCAAATTTTAGAAGCTGCCCGTCAAACCGGCTTAATGGTGGTGCCCGAAGGCGGTTCTTTGTTTATGCACAATATGAGTATGGTGGTGGATGGCCATACCGGTATTGAACATTCCATTCCGGTGGCCGCCATTTATGATGATGTGAAACAGCTGTGGGCCGGTTCTGAGACGGCTTATGTGCCGACTCTGGGTGTCGGTTATGGCGGTATCTGGGGCGAGCGTTACTGGTATGATAAAACCGATGTCTGGAAACACCCGATTTTATCGAAATACGTGCCCGCCAAGATCTTAGAGCCGGCCTCGGTACGACGCTATAAAGCACCCTTAGAAGATTACAACCACTTTAACAATGCCCGTGTTGCCACCGAACTGCAAAATGAAGGTGTCGATGTGTTATTGGGTGCGCATGGTCAACGAGAAGGCCTGGCCGCTCACTGGGAAATGTGGATGTTTGGGCAGGGTGGTATGGAGCCCTTAAATATCCTGAAAGCCAGCACCATCGATGGCGCTAAATATATTGGCATGGATAAAGACTTAGGCTCATTAAAAGCCGGTAAACTGGCCGACTTAGTGATACTTAACCAGGACCCACTTCAAAACATCGAAACCAGCGACGACATCCACCAGGTCATGCTCAACGGCCGCCTGTACGATGTCGATACCATGAATCAAGTGTATCCAAAAGTAAAACAACGCGGAAAATTTTATTTTGAGTGATCCTATACAACTTATGAATCATCATATAGCTGTGGAAATTAAAAAATAACCACAGAGGACACTAAGAATACGCAAAAAACACAAAGAAAATATTTGATTCTACTTTGTGTTCTTTGTGAAAACCTTCGTGCCCTTTGTGGTAAAACTTTTTTAAAATTAAACGAGGTGAATTTTATTTTGAGTCAATTATTATTATACAGCTATTGGCGCAGCACGGCGGCTTATCGGGTTCGGATTGCTTTAAATCTGAAGGGTTTAGACTATAAAACGAAAGCGGTTCATCTGGTCAAAGACGGTGGTGAGCAGCATAAAGACGCCTACCGAGGTGTTAATCCACAGGGTCTGGTGCCGAGTCTGGTGACCGCTGACGGTGCTGTGATCACGCAGTCGATGGCGATTATGGAATACTTAGACGAGCTTCAGCCTGAACCGGCTTTGTTACCCGATAATCCAGTGGCCAAAGCGCAATGCCGTGCTGCGGCGCAAACCATTGTGTCTGATATACATCCGCTGGATAATTTACGGGTTTTGCAATATTTAAAAAAACAGGACTGGTCTCAGGATCAGGTGGACGACTGGTATGCACATTGGATTCATCAGGGTTTTAAAGCCTTAGAACAACAGGTTAAAAACGGAACAACGGATTATATGCATGCCGATTATCCCTGCATTTCAGACATCTGTCTGGTGGCGCAGATTTATAATGCCAATCGCTTTGAAGTACCTTTGGATGATTACCCGCGTTTAGTTGAAATCAATAAACGCTGTCTGGTGTTAAATGAATTCGCCAACGCCGCTCCCGAGCAACAGCCCGATGCACCTGAGGTATTGAGTTAATTGAATACCACCAATATTACCGGTGCTTATGATGTGATTATCCTGGGCGCCGGTGCCGCCGGTTTAATGTGCGCCAAAACAGCTGCTGCTCGTGGCTTACAGGTTCTGGTGCTGGAAAAGTCCAATAAACCCGGTAAAAAAATCCTGATGTCAGGCGGTGGGCGCTGTAATTTCACCAATATGCATTGCGCGCCTGAATACTTTTTATCGGCCAACCCGCATTTTATGAAATCGGCCTTAAGTCGCTACACCCAATGGGATTTTATTCAATGGGTGGAAGACAAGGGCATTGCCTACCATGAAAAAGAACTGGGGCAGTTATTCTGTAACCGCAGTGCCAAAGATTTATTGAATGCTTTATTGGCAGATTGTGAAGACCAGGGTGTGACCTTGCATTGTGATGTCACCACCGAACAGGAGATGACAGGATCAACAATTACGTTACAAACTACATTGGGGGAATTTACAGCACCGCAGTTGGTGGTGGCCACCGGCGGCTTGTCGATTCCGAAAATGGGTGGTTCTGATTACGGTTATCAACTGGCCCAACAATTGGGTCTGGACATCTTGCCCAAACGGGCCGGTCTGGTGCCGCTGATGTTTTCTGACGAGCATAAACAACTGTTTGCAGATTTAAGTGGCAGCAGCGTCCGTGCTGAAGTCACCGCCGAGAACGGCCAGTCTTTTACCCATCAGATCTTGTTCACCCACCGTGGACTCAGTGGTCCGGCAATTTTACAAATTTCCAGCTACTGGCAACCCGGTGAAACAATCACCTTGAATTTAATCCCTGATCATGATTTTCTGGCGAACTTAACCGAGGCCAAACTGAATACGCCGCAGCTATCGGCATTACAAATTCTTAATCGGTTTCTACCGAAACGTCTGGCAGAAACATTGGGCGAATTTATCAGTGGTGCTGATTTACATCGGGAACTGCAAACATTCAGTCAAAAACAACTCGAGGAACTGTCTGTTCAATACACAAACTGGATATTAAAACCCGCGACCAGTGAAGGTTACCGCACCGCTGAAGTGACTTTGGGTGGCGTGAATACCGATGGCTTGTCGTCAAAAACCATGGCGGTCAAAAGCCAACCCAATATCTACTTTATCGGTGAAGTCGTCGATGTCACAGGCCACCTGGGCGGCTTTAACTTCCAATGGGCCTGGTCCTCAGGCTATGTGGCGGGGATGAGTTTAGAACAAATGAAACATGACAATTAAAAACACCCAAAAACTAATTCTATTCGTGATTATTACGGTTGTTCTAATGATGTGTGTAAAAGATACCATGGCATTTTCAGACACCAGTCAAGAAATCATTCGTTCCTGGCACAGAGATTTATTAAAACTTCTGTTGATTATTGTTATTGTGTATTTGGCTGTTGTTTTTTTATTCATTCATCAGAAAAAAAAGAAAGCCCAACAAATTCTGCATCAAATTGCCGACAAAGATCATGTCTGGGATCTTGTCACAATAAAACATATGGTGTCAGAAGTATTTGAGGATGTTTATTTTGCCTACCAACATCGTGATATAAAATCTTTATAAAAGATATCAACAGAACAATTCCAACAATCGTTTAAACGTCAGTTCAGACAATATGACAGAGGTTTGATGGATTATCATTTAGAGGGTTATGTTATGACAGGCTGTGAAGTTGTGGCTGTCGAGGACTTTGTTGATAACAACCAAGACAATATGGCCATCGTGGTTTCTTGTGAACTATTTGAATATTTAATTTTCAAGCCTGAAAATATGGTCGTTAAAGGCGAGAAAGAATTTTTAGAATATCAGCGTCTTTGGTACTTTAAACGCAGTCAGGATAAATGGTTATTAGACAAGATAGAGCCAGAGATGTCTTTAACCGTACTTAAAAGTTTATCAAACCATGTTGAAAATAATTAAAATTATTTCATAGGTTTGAATGAAGGCACATCAAGGTTTTGCTTTTGATCTTTTTTATCGTTTAATGGCTGGCAGGTGCGGAAACTTTTCAGGCAGCGTTTGGTGAGGTTTTGGTAGACTTGTGTGCCGCGGGTTTTCCAATCAAGTTCATGGTCTTTAACAGGGCGTTTCACTTCAGCCGGTGAGCCGTGGATAATGCTGCGATCGGGGGCTTTAAAACCCGGTTTTACATAACTTAAGGCACCGATTATGCATTCGGCGCCAATTTCAGCGTTGTCCATAATCACGGTTTGAATGCCAACCATGGTGTTTTCGCCAATCACACAACCGTGTAACACCGCGCCGTGGCTGATGTGGCCGTTTTTCTTAACCCGGGTTTCGCCCCCGGGAAAGCAATGCGCATTACAGCCGTCCTGAATATTCACGCCGTCTTCTAAAACGATGCGACCATAATCACCGCGTAAGCTGGCATGGGGGCCAATGTAACAATTCTTGCCGATAATGACGTGGCCGATGATAGACGCAGTGGGGTGCACAAAAGAACTGTCATCAACAACCGGTTTGACACCGTCAATTTCATAAAAACGCATGATTACTCCTGTTAGCGTGAAAGGTTTGCTCTGAGTATTTTACGCGCTTTGTCCACAGAAATCCCGGCTCTTTGGGCATAATCTTTCGCCTGGTCATCATCAATTTTACCGACCACAAAGTATTGTGATTCAGGATGGGCATAATAAAAGCCACTGACTGACGAAGCCGGATACATGGCATAACCTTCGGTTAATTTAATCTCGGTGTGCTCACTGACCTCAAGCAAATCAAACAACAGGTCTTTTTGCGGGTGGTTGGGGCAGGCGGGATAACCCGGTGCCGGACGAATGCCGCGGTATTGTTCTTTAATCAGCGCTTCGTTATCCAAATCTTCATCGGCGGCATAACCCCAATAGCGGGTGCGCACCTGATGGTGCATATATTCAGCGTAGCTCTCGGCCAGTCGATCGGCCAGGGCTTTGAGTAGAATGGCTTTATAGTCATCGTTATCGGCTTTAAACCGTTCAATGTGGGGTTCAATGCCGACCCCGCCGGTGACCGCAAAGGCACCAATATAATCCTCGACGCCGCTGTCTTTGGGCGCAATAAAATCACTTAAGCATAAATTGGCTTTGGGTTTATCGGCTTGTTGACGCAGATTCAACAGACGATGACGTTGTCCCTGATGTTCAATCATGACATCATCACCGTCACGGTGTGCCGGAAAAAAGCCGATGACGGCTTCTAACGACAGCCATTTATGATCGATGATTTGTTGCAGCATGGCTTGTGCATCCTGAAACAATTCGCGGGCGCTTTCACCCACCAGTTGATCGTCTAATATGGCCGGGTATTTGCCGTGTAATTCCCAGGCCTGAAAAAACGGTGTCCAGTCAATAAAGGGTTTTAAATCCTCAATGGACGTATTTTTAATGACTTTAATGCCAGTGAAGCTCGGTTTCGGTGGTTGGTAGTGAGTCCAATCCAGTTGTAAAGCATTATCACGGGCGGCTTGTATTGAAATTATTTTTTTATTTTGATCACGATTTTTGCGCCGCTCTCTGAGCTCTTCATATTGCGCTTTGATGTCCTGACAAAAATCATCGCGGTCTTTTTCCGATAACAACTGTTGTACCACATTGACGGCCCGTGAAGCGTCCTTCACCCACACGGTGGCGTGCTCATAACCCGGTTCAATTTTAATCGC
>CAZLAW010000074.1:0-10710 GCA_964557625.1 uncultured Marinicella sp. | reverse complement strand
GTAAAATGCATCGCCATGATAAACCCGACAAAAAATACCGAACGCCGGACCACTGCTGCCATCGCTTTTATGATTGCTTTGCGGATGTACGGGCTGTTTCTTATTTTGCCGGTGTTTTCGGTGTATGCCCAGGACATGACCGCTGCGACGCCTTTTTTGGTGGGTGTGGCGATTGGCGTGTATGGCTTAACCCAGGCTTTATTGCAGATTCCCATGGGTTTTTTATCCGATATCTGGGGGCGCAAAAAAGTGATTGCTGCGGGGCTTGGTTTATTTTTAGTTGGCTCGGTGATTGCTGCGCTGGCATCCGATATTTACACCATTATCATAGGTCGGGCGGTGCAGGGTATGGGTGCCATTGCTGCCACCGGTTTGGCATTGATTGCTGATGTGTCTAGACCCGAACAACGCAGTAAAATGATGGCAATTGTCGGTGTCAGCATTGGTTTGTCTTTTATGCTGGCTTTTATCAGCGGGCCGGTTCTGGCGCGGCTGTACGGCTTAAGCGGTTTGTTTTGGCTGACGGCTATTTTAGCTGCTTTGGCGCTGCTGGTTCTGGCTGTGTATGTCACCGAGCCGGAAAAACGCATTGATCGGGATTACCGTTTTATTGAGGTGGTTCACAGCATCCGTAATAAGCAGTTGTTATTACTCGATTTGGGTGTGTTTGCCATCCATGCCAGTATGTCGGCTTTGTTTTTGGTGTTACCGGTTATTTTGGTGAATCATTTTAATTGGCCGGTGATCAATCATTGGCAATTATACTTACCGGTGATGGTGGCGTCGCTGTTCATCATGATTCCGTTGATTTTCTGGCAGGAAAAACAAAAAAATCATATTCGGTTGATGTTGATTTCGTTTTTATTGCTGGGGATAAATTTTTTGCTGTTACATATGGGTATGCAGCAATGGCTGGTGATTGTGGTCAGTTTAATTGTCTATTTTGGTCTGTTTAACTATTTGGAAGCTTCGATGCCGGCCTTGTTATCTAAAGTGGCTACCGAACACTATCGGGGTGCCGCCATGGGCGCCTATTCAACCAGTCAGTTTTTAGGGGCTTTTGTGGGTGGTGCCATGGGTGGTTATCTGATGGCCATGTCACTGGGCGCGGTGTTATGGGCTTTATTCGGCTTATTATTGCTGTTGGCGATGGTGGGCTATCTGATTTATGGTACACAAAAAACCATTCCTTAAATCAGTCCTGTTCCCGGTTAAGCTTTTTTATTAAAACCGTGTTGATGGTGTTGTCTTCACCCACTTCCAGAATGGTTAACCGATAATCTTCGATATCCAGGGTTAAATTGGGTGAGGGCAAATCTTTGATGGTTTCGGTGATCAGACCATTAATGGTGGTGGCATCGTCGGTTGGCAGGTCCCAATGCAGACGTCGGTTTAAAAAGCGAATCGCGATGCGACCCTTGACCACATATTCATGCTCACTTTTTTGAATAATCTGCAAGCCGCGGTCACCATATTGGGAGGTGAATCGACCGACAATCTGTTCCAGAATGTCATCTAAAGTAATTAAACCAACCAAATCTCCGTACTCGTCCACCACCAGGCCCATGCGGCGTTCTTTGTTTTGAAATTCACGCAACTGACCCGACAAATGGGCTGTTTCTGGCACAAAATAGGGTTTGCGTAAAATACCTTTCAATTTGGGCTTGGTTAAGGTGCTGTTTTTGAGCATGCTTAAGATGGTGCGAATATGTAAAATGCCAATGACATGATCAATGCTGTCCTGATAAACCGGCAGGCGGGTCAGGTACGTGCCGACAATTTTTCGTTCAATACGATCCCAGTCATCGTTGATGTTTATGGCCTGGATTTCATTGCGGGGCACCATCACGTCTTCAACCTTGATGTGCTCCAGATTCATGACATTAATCATCATCTTTTGGTGAACGTCGGGATTGAGCATGTCATTTTCAATCACCAGTGTTTTGAGTTCTTCGCGTGATAAGGCTTTTTCAGCCACTTCCGCCGGCACCCCTAATAACCTGAGAATACTGTTGGTGAATATATTAATTAACCACACCAAAGGCCAGAAAATCTTCAGCAAGGGTGTGAGAATAAATGCTGCCGGGTATCCGATACGCTCCGGATGAATGGCGGCATAGGTTTTTGGGGTAATTTCGGCAAAAATCAAAATGGCCACGGTTAAGATGGCGGTACCATAAACAATGCCTTGTTCACCGGCCACTTTCAGAGCCAGTACCGTGGTTAAAGCAGTGGCCAGAATATTGATAAAGTTATTGCCGATGAGGATAATACCAATTAAACGGTCCGGTTTTTGCAGCAGACGATGTGCCAGCCAGGCGCCTTTTTGGGTTTTGGCATCATTTTTTAATTTAAGACGGTTTAAGGCCATCAGGCCGGTTTCGGCACTGGAGAAAAAAGCTGACAGCAACAACAAACCGATAATAACGCCAACCAGTTGACCTGTGGAAAGGGCGGATAGCATCAGAGCAGGTAGTCAATGACCAGGTAACTGCCCAGAAAACCAATCATTAACAAGGCCATGGCCATCAGATTCAGTTTAATGGCTTTTTTGCCGCGCCAGCCTTTGAGCATGCGGCCGGCAATCAAAATTGAAAATAAAATCCAGGCCAAAATGGAAAAGATAATTTTATGGCCCATTTGATTGCCAAAGAAATTGTCAATAAAAATGGCCCCGGACAACAGTGACAGCCCCAGAAACAACCAACCAATCACAATCAAAATAAACAGCTTCTCTTCGTTTTTTAATAAACTGCTTAAACTTAAATCGGCACTGACAAAGGCATTTTTCTTAAGTCGGTAAATTTGAATGGCTAAATTGATGGCCACCAAAGAGGACACAAACAAAAAACTGTAAGCCAGTATGGATAAGGTGATATGTAAATCGATGTATAAAGCATAGGGTTTGGAAAAATCCGGCAACGGCCAGAAATAAATCCAGGCCATAACCGCGATGGCAATCGCGCTTAATAAAATCCGCACAGTTTTTAACCTGAACTGACCGCCAATCACAATAATATTGGACAGCCAGCTCACCACCAGACAGGCGTTTTGGGCATTGAATGTCCAGCCGCTGTCGTTGAGTAACAGCAGGCCGGTGAGTACTGTTTGAAATAAACTGGCGAGAATCAGAAACAGTATGGAAACGGTGAATCTTTTCACCGTCAGCAAAGCAATCAAATGGGCTGCGGTGGTGGCAATAAAAAGACTTGTCATGGTGTTGGGAGACGATATTTGTTAATGGTCTCATTTATCTTTGAAGATGAAGCCATTATAATGGCATGCTCGTTATTTACCAACAGGATAATGTAATCATGTTTGACAATTTAACCGATCGGCTGTCGCAAAGTATCAAAAAAATTCGCGGCCAGGCCAATCTGACTGAAGACAATATTAAAGATATTTTGCGTGATATCCGGGTGGCCTTGTTAGAGGCGGATGTTGCCTTGCCGGTGGTTAAATCCTTTATTGAAGACGTTAAACAGCGGGCTTTGGGTCAAGAAGTGCTCGCCAGCGTTAAGCCGGCACAAATGATGGTGAAAGTCGTACAGGAAGAACTTGAACGGGTGCTGGGCGAAGAAACCCAGGGTATTAATTTCAATGCCCAACCGCCGGTGGTTGTTTTAATGGCCGGTTTACAAGGAGCCGGTAAAACCACCACCTCAGGTAAACTGGCCAAATACCTAACCGAACGCCAGCAGAAAAAAGTCATGATGGTGTCCGCCGATGTATACCGGCCGGCAGCGATTGAACAATTACAGACGGTGGGAGAGCAAATCGGTGTCAGCGTGCACCCCTCATCGGTCATTGATGACCCGGTCAGCATTGGGAAAAGTGCCGTAGAGGCTGCCAGAAAGGGCTTTTTCGATGTCTTAATTGTTGACACCGCCGGTCGTCTGGCGGTGGATGAGGCCATGATGCAGGAAATCAAAGCCCTGCAGGACAGTTTAAACCCAACGGAAACCTTATTTGTGGTGGATGCCATGACCGGTCAGGACGCAGCCAACACCGCCAAAGCTTTTGCGGATGTGTTGGATTTAACCGGCGTTGTGCTGACTAAAGTGGATGGTGATGCCCGTGGCGGTGCTGCCTTATCGGTGAAAACCATCACCGGTAAACCGATTAAATTTCAGGGTGTCGGTGAACAAATGGATGCGTTGGAACCGTTTCATCCGGACCGCATTGCCTCCAGTATCCTGGGAATGGGTGATGTATTGTCTCTGGTGGAAGAGGCCGAGCGTAAAATCGATAAGAAAAAAGCCGAGAAATTTGCCAAAAAAGTCAAATCAGGTAACAAGTTTACTTTGGAAGATTTTCAGGAGCAACTGCTTCAAATGCAGAATATGGGCGGCATGAGTTCGATGTTGGATAAGTTGCCCGGTATGGGTCAATTACCCGATGCGGTGAAAAATCAGGCCAGTGATAAGCACACCAGCCAAATGCTGGCGGTCATCAATTCCATGACAGTGAAAGAAAAGCGCTACCCGCAATTAATTAAGGGTTCGCGTAAGCGTCGTATTGCCAATGGTTCCGGCACCTCGATTCAGGATGTGTCCAAGTTGCTTAAACAATACAATCAGATGCAGAAAATGATGCGTAAGTTTAAAGGCAAAGGCATGATGAAAATGATGCAGAAACTGGGCGGTAAATTGCCCGGCGGCGGTGGTTTGCCGTTTTAACCGCTATGGGCAAAATTTATTGGCTGGTAATTGGCTTGGTGTTGATGAGTCTGAATGTAGCCCATGGCGCCACATTTAAGTTTTACCACTGTCAGTCAGAAGAGGGTAGCGTGGTGGTACAGGATCGACCTTGTGCGGTGACCCGTCTGGCCACTGCCAAGCCCGGTCAAATCAAACAACGTCCGTCTAAACAATTAAAAACACCTCAAATCGCAACCAGGTCTGATCATAAAAGGCTGGATTATTCTGCGGCACAGCGAATTCAGCCGGTATCGGTACACACTTTTACTGATTTAATTGACCGCCATCAATGGACATCAAAAATTACCCAAAACCAACACGGCTGGCAATTGGTGGTGAATATTCCGGGACAAACCGGGTCGCCATCCAACCAAGTCAGTGTCGAATATTTTAAAAATCCCGAACAAACCCTGGCGCAAGAAGCATTTTCTTATGCCCTGAATCGCTACCACAAAATTCGATTAAACTATCCCTTGGTTGACAGTGAATTCAAAAGCCACCCGGCTTATAAAGTTTTTAATATCATCTACCGCCTATCAAAACAAACGGCTAAGAGTGAGTTTTTTGTCAGTAAGTTAGACGGCTCTTTGTGGGTTTTTAGTTCGCAATGCCATCCGACCGATCAAGCCAAAACTCAACGCGTCATGGCGCAATTACAAGCCCTGATCTGATGTCATGTTCCACACATGATAAACCGCGATAAATTAATTCGGTTATCCACAAAAGCTGTGGATAAGTTTGTGAATAAGCGTGTGATTTGAGGTTAAAACGAAGTTAAGTAAAGCGGTTGTGCAAATTGGTTAAAAATAGTCCAATCCTAAAAAGCTTTATATATCAATGTCCTATGCCAATATCCTAAATCTTATTCTGATAAATTTTAACTAAATATTTGTTTTTCTCTTAAACCACTTCACTTGTGCATAAGTAATCAGTCATGCATTAAAAAGACTTCCCTGGAATGCTGCTAAACAGCACGACCTGCCGATCCGGTTAGGCCGGCTCAATGAAGTCAAGTGGTTTCACTGCAGGCGAAAAAGCGTGTCGAAATGGCCGTTATGGCCGAGACGGGTGGCCGTTGTTAATCGGCGCTGTCTTTTCTGTAACTGACAAAAAAACCTTCCAGATCACCATTTTCGGTGTACACATTCACGGCCAGCAACAGATAGCCGAAGCGGGCAAAGTCCTGATGCGACTCAGTCATTTTTCGGGCAGCACCATTTTTGCGACTAAAACGTGAAATGTCGATAAAAATGGTGACGGCTTCTAAACCCGCTTTGGCGGCTTTTTCGGCCTCGGTTTCGGCAGCAACGGATGGTGTATAACTGATTGTCAGCATCAGTGTGAAAATGAAAGGAATACATTTGCGCATAAATTTAGCTTGAATTAAGGGCTTATTATTGTATTTAGTCAGGGCGGTTGAATACAATAGTCCTTTTTAATCAATCCATGAATTCATGACCACAGTTTTAACAGGGATTACCACCACCGGAACACCGCACCTGGGTAATTTTGTCGGTGCCATTAAGCCGGCCATTCGCCGCAGCCAGGAACAGGGCATTAACAGTTATTTCTTTTTGGCCGATTTACATGCCTTGATTAAATGCTGGGAACCCGAGCGCATCGCGCAATCCACCCGTGAAATTGCCGCCACCTGGCTGGCTTTGGGTTTGGACACGGACAAGGCCGTTTTTTATCGGCAATCGGATGTACCGGAAATTTCTGAATTAACCTGGTTGCTGACCTGTATGACCGCTAAAGGTCTGATGAACCGATCCCATGCCTATAAAGCGCAAGTGGCAGAAAACCAAGAACAGGGCAGTGAAGATCCCGATAAGGGCATTACCATGGGGTTATTCAGTTACCCGATATTAATGGCGGCGGATATTTTGATGTTTAATGCCGATGAAGTGCCGGTGGGTAAAGATCAGATTCAGCATTTAGAAATGGCCCGCGACATCGGCGCCCGTTTTAACCATCATTTTGGCGAGCATTTTGTGATGCCCAAAGCGGTGGTGGAAGACAATGTGGCGGTTTTGCCCGGTTTGGATGGTCGCAAAATGAGTAAAAGTTACAACAACACCATTCCATTGTGGTTGCCGGAAAAGAAGCTGCGAAAGCACATCATGAAAATTAAAACCAATTCCCTGGAACCGGGTGAACCTAAAGACCCGGATAATTCCGCTTTGATGGACATTTACCGCGCGTTTGCCAGCGATGAACAAGTGGCTGAAATGCGACAGGCATACCGTGACGGTATCGCCTGGGGAACAGCAAAACAAATTATTTTTGAGACTTTGAACACAGAATTGAAACAAGTTCGTCAAAATTATGAAGATTTGATGGCCAATCCTGCTAAGATTGAACAGGAATTACAAAAAGGGGCGGCCAAAGCCAGACAGTCTGCCAAGCCGTTTTTGGCTCAATTAAAAGACGCTGTGGGGATTCGGCCGATTGTTTAATCAGACAGGAATCTCATTTAAATTGTGTCAATGGGATTCTGAGTTTTTAAGAGGTCATCATGATTGATTTTAAATTTGGACAGGTGATGTCCACTTTGTTTAAAACCAAAGAATTTGTTTTATTTCGTTTTTTAATTTATATGGGCATCACGGTGGCCTACATTGTGGTTACCGGCACCGGTGGTGGTATTGGTTATTTGGTCGGCAAAGTGGGGAACAACCCTGAAAGCGGTGTGTTTTACGGTATGTTCGGCGGTTTTGCTCTGGTCAGCGGTGTGTTGTATTTTTTCCGCGAATACCTGCTTTATTTGGTTAAAGCCGGGCACATCGCAGTGATTGTCAAACACCTGGATAACCAGCCGATGCCTGAAGGCCAAAGTCAGGTTAAGTATGCTCAGGGCGTGGTTAAAGACCGGTTCACCGAATCATCGGTGCTCTTTGGTGTTGATCAGTTGATTAAAGGGGTGCTGAAAGCCTTCACCCGAATTTTTTCCGGTGTGATGCTGTTGCTGCCGTTTATTCCACAGCCGCTGGTGAAATTTGCCAATGCGGTGGTGACCATGTCATTAACCTATGTGGATGAAGTGATTCTGGCTTACTATATCCGCAATAACTCCACCAACCCCTGGGAAGATTCACGCAAAGCGTTGGTTTTGTATGCGCAAAATTACAAAACATTTTTGAAAAATGCCTTGTTTCTGACCGTTATGACCTGGATTATGGCCTTACTGGTGTTGATTGTGGTGTTTGCACCATTAGCCGCATTAATGAGTTTTGGCGGCTATGAAGGTGGTTTTTGGCCTTTTGCGCTGGCGGTGGTGACTGCCTGGGGCTTAAAAGCGGCCCTGATTGACCCCTTTGCCATGACTGCATTGATGCAGGTGTTTTTTAAAGTTACCGAAGGCCAGGAACCGAATCCTGAATGGGAAGCCAAATTAGAGCGCGGCTCCAAGAAATTCGTCAAACTCAAAGAAAAAGCCTTTAACTGGGTACAAGGCGATCGTGCGAAAACCGATGACACCGCATCTAAAATAACCCAAACCGAGTAAACATTAAAGCCCGGTTCGGCCGGGCTTTTTTAATGAGCCCTTTTAGTCAACGTATCCTGTCAATCATTGCGGCCGTTCCGGTCGGCCAGGTGGCCACCTATGGTCAAATCGCGGCCATGGCCGGTCAGCCGCGGGCGGCACGCCAGGTGGCGCGTTTGTTACACAGTTGCAGTGATAAATACAATTTACCCTGGCATCGCATTATCAATGCCCGGGGTCGCATTTCAATGACGGGTGTATCGGGTCACCGACAACAACAAAAATTACGCGCCGAAGGCATTGAAATCATAGCGGGTAATCGCATAGACTTAACTGTTTTTCAGTGGCAGCCCCATCGGGATGATTAAAGTAAGTGAATACAAAAAACGCCGGCACCAGTTGATGCAAAGAGTCGGCGATAATGCCGTCATTATTGTTAAAAGCCGTGAAGACATGTTGCGCAACGGTGATGCCCAATACCGCTATCGTCAAGACAGTGATTTTTATTATTTAACCGGATTTAATGAGCCTGACGCCTTGCTGGTGCTTATTCAAGGCCCAGATCAACAATCTGAAATTTTATTTTGTCGCGAAAAAAACCTTGATAAGATGATTTGGGACGGACCCATGGTGGGCACTGAGTCAGCGGTGCACGATTATGGCTTTGATCAGGCTTTTGATATAAAAGAAGCCGACCAACGGATGCCGGGTTTATTACAGGATCATGAACGCCTGGTGTTTAAATTGGGCGAGCATGAAGCATTTGATCACAAGGTCAGTGAATGGGTGAAAAACATCGAACACCGCAAGGGTCAAAAGTCGCGTGCGCCGGCGGAGTTCGTGTCACTTAAGCCCATGATTCATGACATGCGTCTGTATAAAAGCCGTGCTGAAATACGTTGTTTGAAGAAATCGGCTGATATTGCGGTTAAAGCGCATCAGCGCATAATGCGAGCGTGTCGGCCGGGTATGTACGAACATGATTTACAGGCAGAATACCTGCATGAATTAACCCGTCACCAGTCAGAGCCCAGTTATTTGCCCATTATTGGCGGTGGTCGTAACGCCTGTATATTGCATTACATCAATAACAACCAACCATTAAGTGACGGTGATTTGGTGTTGATTGATGCCGGTGCCGAATATGATTATTATGCCTCAGACATTACCCGTACCTTTCCGGTGAATGGTCGGTTCACTGCCCGACAACGGGATTTGTATGCGGTCGTGTTACAGGCGCAAAAAGATGCCATCGCTGCGGTGATGCCCGGTAATCCCTGGAATAAGCCACATCAGGCGGCAGTCAAAACCCTTAGCCGGGGCTTACTGGATTTGGGTATTTTGAAAGGTTCTCTGGAACAGGTATTAGAAGAAAAAGCCTACCAACAATACTACATGCATATGACCGGTCATTGGTTGGGTCTGGATGTGCATGATGTGGGTGATTATCAGGTGGATGACTTGTGGATTGAATTGGAAAAGGATATGGTATTAACCATTGAACCGGCTGTGTATATTGGCGAGCACACCGATGCGCCGGCTGAATGGCGTGGCCTCGGTATTCGTATTGAGGACGACATTTATGTCACCAACAAGGGACCGCAGATATTGTCATCGGCTCTGGTGAAAGAAATGGATGACATTGAGCACTTTATGAACAACTGACAGGGGTCAAAATATGCAGAAAATTATAACCGTCTTATTATTCATCGCTTGTGGTTCTGCGTCGGCCTTGACCGTTTTATGCGGTCAACTCTTTAACAGTGAACAAGGTGAATTTGTGGCCAATCAAGTGCTACAAATAAAGCAAGACAAGGTTGCAGCCGTGACGGACAACACAGAACAAGTCATTGATCTGGATTTTAGTGAGGGTTATTGTTTGCCCGGTCTGATTGATACCCACACCCATTTATCCTCACAAATGGGACCCGACAGTTATGTTAAAAAATTTACCCTGAATGCCCCTGATGTCACGTTAAATGCGGTGCAATATGCCAATCGCACCTTACAGGCGGGTTTTACCACCGTGCGCGACCTGGGCGATTCTTATGGGGTGACGGTGGCCTTGCGCAATGCGATTAACAGCGGGAAAATAATCGGTCCGCGGATTTACACATCCGGCAAATCGCTGGCCACCACCGGCGGTCACGCCGATCCCAGTAATGGTTATCGTGATGGTTTGCACCCGCCGACCACCCCGTCAATGGGTGTGATAAATGGCCCGGTGGAAGCCCGTCGTGCGGTTCGTCAGCATTATCAGGACGGCGTTGATTTGATTAAAATAACTGCCACCGGCGGGGTACTGAGTCAGGCGTCCAGTGGTGATAACAGTCAGTTCACCATGGATGAGCTTAAAGCCATTATTGAAACAGCGAAGGATTATGGTTTTAAAGTCGCGGCCCATGCCCATGGTAAAGCCGGCATGAAGCGGGCCATTGAAGCCGGAGTTAATAGCATCGAACATGGCAGTTATCTGGATGATGAAATTGTTAAGCTGATGAAAAAACACGGCACCTATCTGGT
>CAZLAW010000073.1:0-10729 GCA_964557625.1 uncultured Marinicella sp. | reverse complement strand
GGCCTAAAAGCAACAAACCCCTGAAAAAAACAGGGGTTTGTCATTAGCCTGAGCCGCTATACGGCGGCTTTTTTAGTTTTAAACAATTGTTATTTACTGACGGATATATCTTCTACCGAAGAAAACCAGCAATAACATTAAACCCATCACACCAAAAATGGTCATGGTTGGAACCGGTGCAGCTTGCGGTATCGGCCCGTAAATTATAAACGGAAAACCTTGTGGCGTTAGGGTGCCGCCATCATCAGCGCTTGCGTAGCTAACGCCACCGTCTGTAGACTGCAAACCATTACCGGTTGTGGTGGATCCGGTGGTGGTGATCGGCGGCGCCCAGGGACCTGATGAGCCGGACCCATCACTTTGCCAATCTAACCAATAGGTACCGGCAGGTAAAGTGGTATAAACATCCACCACACTGACAGCAATTTGGCGATCAGTGTTGGTTCCGGTTGTCGAATCATTGACGCGTAATATGCCTGAATCCGCTGTTTGACTCATACGATTTGTGGTGGTATCACCAAAAACCACATTACTACCGACTTGTCCCGGTGGCCCGTCCCAAATTTGCAGATTCACGGCGGTAATGGTTGATGCGGTTTCAAAGGATTGATAGGCAAAAAACTCAATTTGATTAATCGTCCAGCCACCGGCCGGCACGGTAAAATCATCTGCTATTCTGTTATCGGCTGAAACTTGGTGACCAAAGCCGAAGGTGGTCATACCCAGGTTACCCTGGAGCACACTTTCATCCAGACCACCCACACCGGTACCGGGGCTATTAACCAATGGTCCGTTATCATACAATACGGCACCTGAAGCCAATTGAAGGCTGTTGCCACCACTTGGCAAAGCGGTGTTTTGATTACCGGTAACGGCATTGGTTGTGGTTTCTGCTGACTGTGCCAGCGTTAAACCGGACACCAACAATAAAGTTAAAAAAACACTTAATTTAATTTTCACAAGGCTCTCCTAAGTAGAATATCGCAATGATTTTAATTAAAAATGTGTTAAACCACAATCAAAATAAGCTTTGATTTTGACCATTTCAATAAGACATAGACGAATTGTTATTCGTATATTCAAAGGCATCTCTAAGCTGAACGAACATAAAAATATATGTTCTCTCCCGGCCGCACTTGTGCCAGAGCGTCCAAATTATCCTGACACAAAACAGCCATACGAGGATATCCGCCGGTGGTTTGGCTGTCGCGATGGGTGATGATGTACTCACCGCCCGGCGTGACTTGTAAACTACCCGGCACCAGACCGGAACTATTGATATCCACCTGCTTGTTGAGTTTTAATTTCGGACCGGTCATTTTCATGCCCTGCCGACTGATGTGCTCGGTCATGGTAAAAGGCTGGCTGGTTAATTCCCGCTGCGCATTTGGGCTAAATAAATCAAATTCAGGGCCACGTAAAATCGCTAAACTGTGTATGGTGTTATGGGGTCGCCGTTTATGCGGCGGCTTAGGATAACCTGTTACCAGAGATGGTTTTGCAAGTGACAACACATCACCTTTTTGTAAACGTCGGCCATGAAAACCACCCAGTTGAGCCATCGCTAAAGTTGAACAACTACCCAATACCTCATTCGCCACCAAACCGCCGGCAAAAGCCAGGTAAGTCCACATACCACCGCTCAAGGATTCAATCACAAGCTGATCACCTTGGAACAAATCAATCGTTTTTGACGTCTCACGTTTTTGTTGATTTACCGTGACCTGTGCCTGTGCCCCGGCTATTGCCACCGAACAATCGGTCTGAACAGTTAAACCTATACCGGCCACATCCACTTCCAACAAAGGTGTTTCGGGATCATTGCCCAGCATCCTATTGGCCAGTCGGCCTGATGTTAGATCCATAAATCCGGATGCGGGTATACCAAGGTGTGCGTAACCGGGACGTCCGCCATCTTGAATTGTGGTCATGAAACCGGCTTTGCTGATTTTAATTGCCATGATGATCTTGTTTAAACTGACTTAAATCAATCGGCTTAAATTTAATTTCATCCAACGGCTGATAGGGCAAAACCTGCGGACTCTGCCAGTCAAACAAGACCATGGGTGTTTGTCCGATTACATGCCAGCCGGCCGGACTATTTAGGGTATACAGCCCTGTCTGCTGATTGGCAATGGCCACACTACCGGCCGGTGTGTGGCGACTGGGCGCTGATTTTCTTTGAATTTGTAACGCTTCAGGCAAACCTGATAAGTACGCGAAACCGGGCAAAAACCCAAGAAAACTGACGCGATAACGTGGTTGGCTATGGATGGCAACTATGTCATCCAAACCCAAACCCGTGTGTGCCATCACCGCTTTTAAATCCGGCGCCACTTTCGGGTGGTAACATACCGGAATTTCATGAACCTGAGGTTTATATGTCAACGCAGAACTTTGCACACAGGCATCCTCAATGACAGCCATTATATCGTCATTGATGGTGACTGGCCGATCAAGTACTAACATCAGACTGTCTGCTGCCGGCACCACATCCATCATGTCCTCAAATGGCTGCTGTCGAATATAATGGGCCAGCGACTGAAGCCTCAATGCTTGTTGCGGATGTGGCTTAAAAAAAACCAACAGCGCACAATCACCGTTGGTCTGTACATAATGGACTTTCAGGGGCTTCATGATGACTGTTGTTGTTCAACTGTATGCTTTTGAACCAATCTGTAAAGGGCCCTGGCTGTAGCCAGAGCTTTGGGATGATCACCGTGTAAACACAAGGTGTCACAGTCTATCTCAAGCCATTCTCCGTCCTTAGTCGTTAACCCTTTTTCAACAATCAATGAACGGGCTTGTTGCATTTGCTCCGATACATCTTCTATGAGGGCGTCCCGATGTGCCCTCGGTACTAAACGATGCCGACTTAAATAACGCCGATCAACAAACCCTTCTGTCACAAAAGTCACGCCGGCAGTCTGCGCCACTTCAGCCAGCGCCGAATGGGCCTGACAATATAACTTCACTTCACGACCCATAGACTTCACTGCCGCCACCACCACTTTGGCCACCGAGAAATCAGCAGAAGCATCATTATACAAAGCACCATGCGGCTTCACATGGTGTAACCGTACACCCTGTGATTCAGTTAAGGTTTTTAAAGCAGTAATCTGTTCTACCAAAACCTGATACAACTGTGCTTCAGACAATTGTAAGCTGCGCCGACCAAAATTTGCGGCATCGGGATAACTTGGATGTGCACCAATAAACACATTGTTTTCCAATGCCAGTTGCACACTGTGCCGCATGGTCAGGGGATTACCCGCATGACCACCACAGGCAATGTTACAGGCACTGATAAACGGCATAATTTCCGCATCTCGGTGAGCCTCGCTTAATCGCTCGTATTCGCCTAAATCACAATTGATGTCCATATAATTATTTTATCATAGCTGACATATCACTGCAGCCAAATAACCCACGCTGAAAACCACATTATTGGTTCCGGCCTGTTAAAATAAGCCCTTTTTAATCAACATTAGCATGGGTCAAAAAATACTGGCTTACCTGTTCTACGGCTTTTTAATTTTAATGGTGATTGCCGCCATTATTCTGTTGAAATATCAGCTCGACCATAAAGAGATTAAGCAACAGCAAATTGACAGCCGTGCGAATGTGGTGAGCCACTCGGAAAAAGACAGCCATTCATCGCAGAAGACCATCACTGATAAAACAACCAAACCAAAACAATCTGCAGATAACGCAACACTTGTAGCAGATCACAAATTACATCAGGAAGAAGCCGGTACACTCAGCTATTTAGATATTTACCGGCAGCTTAACCAAGCCAAAACCTGCCAGCCTATTTTTCTGAAATGGCAAAGTGATGGCTCAAAAGCAGATTTAGAATCCTTAATCAGTAAACCTTATACTTACTACGGTGACCCCATCTATCAACTGGACCAGAAACCACCGATCACCACAGCACAAAAACAACTATTGCAACAATGGCAAGACCAGTGTCTCGACTTATGGCGCCTTTACGGAAAATACACTCCAGACCTTCAGGACAATCAATTTTTAAATGCGGCCATCGCGGAAAATATTGAACGACGACTTAATAGCGCCTTGCCAACAACAAAACGAGAACAAGCCATCAAACAGGTATTAAAGTTCACCAAACAATGGCAACTTCGGTTTACTGAGCTGGAACAGGCACTGACCGGAGAAAACAGCCTCACAGAAGCAGAAATTGCTGATATCCACAGCCAAATGGAACAACTCAGTGATGAACAATTTCAAATCATTGCCGATTCACAAACGGCGCAAAACAATTCAAATTTGACCGATCAAATCGCTCGAATCAATCAGCAAATCAGCGAATTAAATGATATCCTGATGCAACAAAAGGTCAAAAATCCTGACACCATTGAACAAGCCAAAGCAGCTTTTGAAAGCATCGATCAGCAATTATTTAAACAATTTTATACCCCTTACGGTGAAGTCTTTTATGAAGCCCTTAAAACGGTGGTGGGGTATGATAATCTGCGCTACATAGGCAGTGGTTACAGTGCCGGTGGACAAGCCGGCCATCAGCGCATTACCCCGGTCAATATGGTTCTGGAGGCCAATAATTTACCCATGAACATATGGCACCGGGAAACCGTCAACAGTGCCACTTTGCTGTATTTATGCAATCTGGGTATAGACTGCAGTGCCACCAGTGAGTTGATGATTGATTATTGTCTTACCGACTATTTTAATTATCCATCCGGTTGTGGTTTGACAGTCCAGGAATTTTTACGGCAACAGCTGATCAGCCCGAACCAGTGGTCCGATGTGCAACGAATAAAAAACAGTTACCGGGAGATTTTTAATGGATAAGCGTGGATTTCATAAGATGTTTTTAATCGTGATTGCACTGATTGTTGCGGTATTAATCCTTATCTATATTGTGGTCACGCCGAGAACACGAGAGTCATTGCATCAACTATCACAACCCGAAACAGACACAGCGATTCAGACAGAACACATCAGCCGGGAATCGCAACAGCCATCACAAACAGAAACACCGAAAACTGACATAAACGCTGATACTGAAACAGTGATTCCGCAGAACACCCTAAACAGTCTGCTTGAAGAACTTAAGCCACATAAATATTCGCCTGATCCTTACCTTGAGGCCCGTTCTATTTTATCTGAAAATGCCTTTTGCTTTGCCGATGATGAAGATGATTTTTCAGGTCACATGCACCAGACTTTTTTAAAAGCAGACCGATTAAAAGAATACCAGCACTTGCAACAACATTGCCGGGCCATACTGACCGCCTACCCCACCTTAAGATCAACCTTTGAAGATATTTATCTGAATCTAAAACCGACCAGTCATACCGGGCAATTATTACAAGCCATGATTAAACGCGGCAAAGATTCCAGAAGTGTAATGCTGCCACATAATGAACAAACCCTGCGTGCTTTATTAAAAAGTCAAAACGGTCCTTTACTGGCCGAACAAGCCGGCATGCCATTTATGTATTTTAATCCTGCTGAACCGGCACCCATCTCTCAATGGATCAACAGCCGCAATCATCAATACATCGAACAAGTCTTTACCCTGTCACTGACCAAATTGGCCTGCCAATACCAGGGTGGTACCGCTTGTCAGCCGGGCGGCATGGCGATGCTCATAATATGTGCTCAGGATCCTGAGGCATGCGGCCTTGGTTTTATCAATTATTATGAACAAACCATCCTGCCCGGCATGCAAAAAGATGTCGATATTCTGGTTGCGAAGTTTGAGACGATGGCTGAATCGATGTAACAAATGCCATCACCTTAAAACCTTTCTGTTTATGCCGTACGCTGGGACGCAATGCGTAATATATCACCGAACACACCGCGTGCAGTGACCTGCGCACCGGCACCGGCGCCCTGGATAATCATCGGCTGTTGGCCGTAGGATTCAGTGTAAATCTCGAACAAGGAATCGCTGCCTTGAACCCGACCAAGTGGGCCGCTAACATCTACCGCTTCAAGCGATACCGTTAATCGTGCGGTCTCCGTGTGCATTAAATCACCGCTTAAATCACCGATATAACGCAGCACCTGACCTGGCTTTAAAGCGGCTTTTTTAGCCGCAAATACCGCATCTAACTCAGTTAACCGCTGTTTAAATTCAGCTAAATCCGGCGCCACCAGAATATCCGGCACCAGATTTTCAATGCGGACATCGTTTAAAGACACCGCTAAATCCAGTTCGCGCGCCAGAATTAACAATTTTCTAGCCACATCCAGACCGCTTAAATCAGCCCGTGGATCGGGTTCAGTGAAGCCCTGATCAACAGCGGCTTTCACCACGTCACTAAACGCCACATTTTCGACCCCGAAGCGGTTAAAAATATAACTTAAGGAACCTGAGAAAATCCCCCGAATGACGGTGATGTTTTCACCGGACTGGTGCAGGGTTCTGATGGTATCAATCAACGGTAAACCGGCACCGACATTGGTTTCATACAGGTAGCGTTTTTTGTGCTGCTTTAGTAAATTGTGCAGCCGTCGGTAACCATCGTAATCCACCGTATTGGCGATTTTATTGGAAGACACCAAATCAAAACCGGCGGTAACCAAATCACTGTAATGACCGCATAAGGACCGGCTGGCGGTGTTATCCACAGCGATTACATTTTCTAAATGGTGGTGTTCTACATAATCAACAATGCTTTGGACTTGTGAGGCTTGCCGGCTGGTTTCTAAGCGTGATTTCCAATCAGCGCCGATACCGTCTTTGTCCAAAAACACCTGTCTGGAATTGGCGATGGCGATAATTTTCAAATCAATATGCTTTGTTGTCCGTATTGATTCCCGGGCTTTTAAAATTTGCTCAATCAAGGCACCACCCACAACACCGTGACCGAATAAAACCAAATGAACTCTTTTAACGGCGCCAAATATGGCGCTGTGAATAACATTCACGGCTTTAATTAAATCACCTTTTTTCACCACTAAACTAACACTGTGGCCACTTAAGGCATTGTTCATAATCAGTGGTGTGATGCGGTTATTCACCAGCGCGGTTAACGGCCGGCTAAAATCGGTCAGTGATAAACCCACGACGGTAATCACCGACACCTGTTCATCTAAACTGATATCACTGACATCGTGGCTTTTTATATCTTCGCTAAATTCATCCCGTAAAACCCGCCAGGCTAATTGGGCATCATCCGGATTAACCACCAGACCGATGCCCCGCTCGGCACCACTTTGGGCAATGATATTAACGCTGATATTATGTCTTGCCAATGTGTTAAAAATTCGGCCATCAATACCAACCCGTCCTAACAAACCGCGACCGGTTAAGTTAATCAACGCCCGGTCAGACTCAGCGCTGATACATTTAATCCCCGCCTGGCTTGAGTGGCCGGAAATTAAGGTACCCGTGTCTCCTGCGTTAAACGTGTTAAGCAAGCGCAACGGGATATTCTTTTCAATCAGTGGCAGCATGGTTTTGGCGTGTAAAACCGAGGTGCCCAATTGCGCCAGCTCATTGGCTTCGGCAAAACTTAAGTGTTCAATTTTATCGGCATGATTCACCCAGTCGGGGTTAGCGGTAAAAATCCCATCCACATGGGTGTAATTATGGACTTCATCAGCTTCTAAAAAGTTGGCCAGTAAAGCCGCGGTGTAATTACTGCCGTTTAAACCCAGCGTGGTGGTTTCGCCCTGTTCAGTGGAGGCCACAAAACCGGCTGCCAGAATAACGTCATAATCAGCCAAACCAGTCACCGCCTGACACACGGCATGCTGGGATAATTCCGCCAGGGGCGTGGCCCGGCTGAAATTATTGTCACTTTTGAGCAGCAAATGGGTCTGTAACTCTCCGGCGCGAATATGTCTGGCCTTTAGTCCGGCAGCCACCGCTTTAACGGCCATCAGTTCGCCTTGTGCCAGAATCTGATCTAACGTTTTTAAACTGTAATCACCGACCATGGCGATGCCTTTTAATAAGCGACGAATCAGTGCCACATTTTCCTGCCAGTCAATGCTCAGTCCGGGTGGCGTTTGCTGTCTGATAAGTGCATCTAAATCTGATTGAAAGTCATCACCGGCCACCGCTTGCCAGACCAGGGCCTGTAACCGTCTGGTGGTGTCACCCCGAGCTGAGATTACCACCACTGTGCGGCGAAGCCCTGTCAGGTGGCTTTGGATAATGTCCAATACCCGCTCAAAACCACCGTTGCCATCAGCCAGGGATTGACCGCCAAATTTAAGCACACGACTTTTTTTATGTCGGTGTTGTTCATTTAAAATTAAATTCATAATCTCTGCGGTTTGTTGGTTTTCAATCAAAAAAGCATCGTGTCCGTGGGGTGAGTTAATCTCGTGGTACTCAACCTGCCCCGGCGATAAATGCTGTGTTAAAAATTGCTGTAAGTTTCGGGTATCCGCTGCCGGATAAAATAAATCTGAATCAATCGCCAGCAGATGAATCTGCGCGCTAATCTGCGCTGCCCGCCTGGGCTTATCACGAAAACCTGAATCCACTGTTTTTAATAATTGATTCATCAGTAAATAACTTTGTAAAGGAAACCGTTTTTCCAGACTGTCACCATGGTGATTCAGCCAACTTTCCACCTGAAACAGGGGTTGACTGACCTGTTTTTGACGTTGAAATCGCTGACTGAATGATGCCGGTGTGCGGTAGCACATCATGGCATGCTTTCGGGCATCGGCGACCGGCTGTTTGGAATTTAACAGAATCTGTTCCTGTAAATGACAGTTGGCAATCAGCCAGTCGGATGACACACAGTCGGTCGCCACCGGAATAAAATGTCGACACAGTTTCGGCGCCAAAGCCAGCATTTCCCAGGCGATCCCGCCACCTAAAGAAGCACCAATCAAGGCATGTAATATCGGAATGTCCAATTGTGACAAGGCCATTAACAACAGCCTGGCCATATCCCGGGCGATCCAATCGCGGTGATGATCCAGCTGAAACGCATGACTGCCATTCCCCGGCAAATCAAAGCACAGCACTGTGTATTTTCGGGTATCAATGGCTTTGCCGGGGCCCACCAGTTCACGCCACCAGCCCAGCTCACCGGCCACTTCTGAATTGCCGGTGAGCGCATGGTTAATGTGGATAATCGGTGCACTGTTCAGGGCCGGTCCCCAATACCGATAAGCGATCGGTATCTGCTGATAGGACTGACCGGACACGGTGGTGAAGCTGTCAATCATCACGGTACGGGCTTTTGTTTTGATCATTCTGCTCACCTAATCGCTTAACTGCTCAAAAGCCTGATGTAAATCAACCTGTAAGTCTTGCAATGCTTCCAAACCAACCGATAAGCGAATCAAATCAGGGCTGACCCCGGCGGCCTCTTGATCGGGTACACTCAATTGTTGGTGGGTGGTGCTGGCCGGATGAATAATCAGCGATTTGGTGTCACCGATATTGGCCAGTAAAGAGAATAATTGGGTTTCATTGGCCACCGTTTTGGCCGCTTGATAACCGCCTTTTAGACCAAAAGTTACAATGCCACTTTGACCTTTTGGTAAATATTTTTGTGCCAGATCATAATACGGACTGTCTTTTAAACCCGGATAATTGACCCAGGCCACCTGTGGCTGATTCTGTAACCACTGCGCCAGAGCCAGGGCATTTTCACTGTGTTGCTTAATCCGTAAAGATAAGGTTTCTAAGCCCTGTAGAGTCCCAAAAGCATTAAACGGACTTAAGGCCGCACCCAAATCACGCAGACCTTCTATTCGCAAACGCGCCACATAGGCCAGATTATCCAGTGCATCGTGATAGACCAAACCGTGATAACCCGGCGCCGGCTCTGTAAATTCGGGAAATTTACCATTGGCCCAGTTAAAACGTCCGGCATCGATAATCACACCACCCATGCCGGTACCGTTCCCGGTGATGTACTTGGTCAGCGAATGAATCACAATATCAGCGCCATGTTTAATCGGATTTAACAAAACCGGTGTGGCGATGGTGTTATCGACAATCAGTGGAATATCGTGCTTATGGGCTATTTTGGCGATGGTTTCAACATCCAACACATCCAGTTTGGGATTACCCAAAGATTCAATGAATACTGCACGGGTATTGTCCTGAATGGCACTGTTCACATCATCAGGCTTATCGGCGTTAACAAAGGTGGTGGTGATGCTAAACCGCGGCAAGGTGACATTCAACAGATTAAAAGTACCACCGTACAAACTGCTTGATGCCACAATATGATCGCCGGCTTTCAGTAAGGTCAGTAAAGCTGTACTGATGGCCGCGGTACCGGAAGCGGTGACCACGGCACCAACCCCACCTTCTAAGGCTGCTAAACGTTGCTCCAGAATATCATTGGTGGGATTATTCAGGCGGGTATAAATATACCCCGGTTCTGAGAGATTAAATAAGTTGGCCGCATGATCGGCGTCTTTAAAGACGTAGCTGGATGTCTGATAAATCGGAACCGCGCGGGTGCCAGCGTGTTGCGTGACATCATGACCTGCATGCAGGGCCTGAGTTTGTTGTTGTCTTGATTGTGTCATTTTTCATACCTTTTTAAAAATAAATAAAAGTCCACACAACGCATTGCGCTATGCTGAATGAAAAATGTTAAAAAGAAATTCTGAAAAACCACCGGACAGTGATTTTTTTCAGTTATCTATCTTTTGATTCAATTAACCAAAAGTAGAATGTAGCACCTTCTTTACAGCGAAAGGGTTGCTAAGGCGTCGTCGGGTCTAGTCCCTCGGCCTTTCTTGATAACAT
>CAZLAW010000072.1:0-10874 GCA_964557625.1 uncultured Marinicella sp. | reverse complement strand
TGGGAATCACATTTGTTTGGTTTATTGAGCGGAATTTTTTTGGCCTGGATCACCCGCCATATCGATCGTCCCAAACTCAAAGACTGGCAACTGGATGATGATTTAGATCACTATTTTCCTGACGATGAGGACTATTAACCCGCAATTACGGGCTGACACAGCGGCGACAAAACGGTGTGTGGGGGTAGGCCGTTAACCGTGGCTTATCAATGTCTTCACCGCAAACCACACATTGGCCATAGGTACCGGCCTCAATGCGGGCCAGGGCTTTTTTTATTTGTGACCATTCTATCTGTGCTTGTTGATCAGTAGATTGTATGGTTTTACCGTGAACTTTTACCGCCGTTGGCCGAATTAAATCCATTAATTTCTGCTGCCGTGCCAGCAGTTGTTGTTTAAACTCTTCAATTCGTTGTCCCTCAATCACCATTGAGAACTGCCCTAATTTACTTAACAGGTGGTTAGTGTAGCAATAATTTGTTTATTATGATTTGACTAAAGTCAAGTTATATAAAGCTGTTTTGTTTTTGTATCCAAAAAAAAGCCTGCCACATCTGTCCATTGAGGCAGGCTTTTGTCATACAATTATTGCAAATGTTGTTCCAGTTTTTTAATGGTATTGAGTAAACGATGTTGCATTTTGCTGTCTAAGCTTGACATCTTATTCACTTGATGGCCTGATTTGTCCTGACCAACGACACGTTCCGGTAAGAACTGGGCCAGTCCCGGTTTAATTTGATACATATTGGCTTTATCGTGCCCATCGACTTCACCAGCTGATGACGGTCCAACGCCATCATCAACAAATGTTTTACTGGCCGTACGAAAACCGCGAACGGTAAAGCCATCCACGCTTAAATCAGGATGGCTACCAACCCGATAAGAATAGGCCATGCCATCAAATTGATCGGTACCGGTTTTTAAATAGTAAGCCAGGTAATGATTCGCATCGTCACGCATCACCGCCACCAGCTCATCGTATTCGTCGTCATAAAAGGCCGCTAAATCATTGTTCTGTAAAGCCCGCGTGGTGCAATAGTGATAATAAACCGTGCTTTCAGAACGGCAGCCTGTGACCAAAACATCACCAGCATATACTTCGACTTGTTCAAACAACATAACATCGGAAAAATAGGGGTAGGTATCGACATCGGTGTATTTTGATGCGTCTATCACCACCTGCCATTCACCACGCATTTTTTCCAGCTCATCACCCAGATAAAAATTAAAACGCTCAATGGTTTTGGTGACACCTAAGATGGTCAGTTCTGCGGTGGTTTCGGTGATAAACTCAAGGTTGACATAGCCCAAGCCGGAATCGACACCAACACTGTTTTGTTGCCACTCACAACCCAGACATTGACCGCCGCTGAAGTAACCAATCAAACCTTCATAACTTGAGTTACCGTCTAAAAAACCGCCGGACGCGTACCAGATGGGGTAGCCGTCTTCATCGAAGACATTAAAAGCAATGTACAAATAATTATCCTGAATTTCAATATTATAGCCGGAGCCCGGTTCATCGGGATCCCAGTATTGTCCTGATTCAGGGGTGAATCGTCCTGATTCAGGGGTGAATGCAGAGGCCTGAAAAGCCATCAGCATGAATAACAAAAATGAGATTGTGGTTTTCATGGGTTGCACATATATATATTTTGAAATGAGTCCATTATACTAAAGGATTTTGACTGAATTAACTCTGAACCATGATTGATATTGGCGCCAATTTAACCCACGACAGTTTTGACACAGACCGTGATACGGTGATTGCTGAGGCCCAAAAGGCAGGTGTGACGCAGTTTATTATCACCGGTTCTGATGTGGAATGTTCGGCCAAAGCGATACAATTGGCACACCAATACGCTGATTGTTGCCATGCCACTGCCGGTATCCACCCGCACCATGCCAGCGATTTTAATGCATCGGTAGCGACTGAACTTCGGCAATTATTAAGCGATGATAAAGTGGTGGCGGTGGGCGAAACCGGTTTGGATTATTTTCGTGATTTTTCACCGCGGCCACAACAAATCAAGTCTTTTGAAGCCCATATTGAACTGGCCATCGAGACCGGTTTACCGATGTTTTTACATCAGCGGGATGCGCACAAGGATTTTTTGCCGATACTTAAACAGTCTCGCGATCAACTCAGTGATGCGGTGGTGCATTGTTTTACCGACACCCAACAAGCACTGTATGACTATCTGGATTTAGATTGTTATATCGGTATCACCGGCTGGATTTGCGATGAGCGCCGCGGCCGGCATTTAATTCCTTTGGTTCACGATATCCCTATGAACCGATTTCTCATTGAAACCGATTCACCCTATTTAATGCCCAGAAATTTAAACCCTAAACCTAAAAGCCGTCGCAACGAACCTAAATATTTACCTCATATTGCCGACTTTATTGCACAACAGCTTAACTGCGATACACAAACCTTTATTCAACACACCGTCACCAACAGTCAGCACTTATTTCGATTGACTGACTCAACCAGGAGACCCTAATGAGTGATTATAAACAACACCTTGAGACCATCCAAAAAGCCACGGAAGACGCCCTACAGGCCACCGGTTTTGATGGCTTATGGATTTATTCAGGCCACAGCGAAAATTATTTTTTGGATGACCATGCGCCCCCTTATCAAGTGAACCCGCATTTTAACTGGTGGGTACCGGATACCGATGTCAGTCACAGTTTGCTGCACATTGTGCCGGGCAAAAAACCCACCCTTTATTTATCCCAACCGGCTGATTTTTGGCACAAAATAGAAGACCGTCGAGATGCCGACTGGGCCCGTTATTTTGAATTGCAAGTGGTGCACCATCAATCTGAAATGCCCACCATCAACGAACAACGTAATCACGCCTGGATTGGCGACCGTTCGTGGCAACCGATGGCCGCTGAGTCCACCAATCCGGATACATTACTGGCCCATTTACATTTTTCCCGGATCCAAAAAACAGCCTATGAAATCAACTGTATTGAACGCGCTAACCAACTGGCACTGAAAGGCCACCGGGCGGCCGCAGACGCTTTTTATTCCGGCGCCAGTGAATATGACATCAATGCCGCCTATTTACAGGCCTGTCAGCAATCCCAGCACCAAATGCCTTATGGCAATATTGTGGCGCTCAATGAACATGCCGCCGTACTACATTACCAATACCAGGACACCCAAAAACCCGAACACCACAGAACTTTTTTAATTGATGCCGGTGCCAGTGTTAACGGCTATGCTGCAGACATCACCCGGACCTATGCCTTTGATAAAAACAGTGCATTTAACGACATGATTGCGGCCATGGACGCCTTGCAGGTGGACTTATGCAATGCCTGTATCGCCGGTCAGGATTATGTTGACTTACATATACAAGCCCATTTAAAAATTGCCGGCGTATTAAAGCAGTTTAACATCATTCACTGTGACCCTGAAACCGCCGTTGAAACCCAACTGAGCAATACATTCTTTCCCCATGGTTTGGGCCATTACCTGGGACTGCAGGTCCATGATGTCGCCGGCCACCAAAGCGATGCGGCAGGAACCACCATCAAACAACCGGACCATCACCCGTTTTTACGACTCACCGATGTGCTGCGAGAAAATGCCGTGGTCACCATCGAACCCGGTCTGTACTTTATTCCGATGTTGTTACAGCAACAACGCGACAATAAACACATCAACTGGGACAACCTTGAACAATGGCTGCCTTATGGCGGTATTCGGATTGAAGATGATGTGGTGGTGGGCAAAAATCAAAGTCACAATTTAACCCGAAGTTAGTCATTCGACGCATTGAAGTAAAAAAAAGCCCCACACATGGCGGGGCTTTTTTGTGGCTTTTTTAAGAGAGAACTTGAATCTAAAAAGGATTAATTATCCGCATTTTGCTGGGCTTTTTCATTTTTAGCCAGTAACTGGCGGTGGTTAAAATCAATCAAATCACTCAAAATACGGGCGCTCTCATGAAGCCGGAAGTCAACATACTCTTCATCTTCCTCATCGGCGTTTTCCTGGCTGGCCTTATCCGCCACTGGCTGCGTGTCCTGATCTTCTGAATTGGCCGAATCATCAGCCTGATCCTGCGCTTTATCTTCAACTTCCAGCGCTTCAGTCGAATCAACCAACAGCGTGATTTCACCCAATAAAGGATCCGGCTCGGTGGCGGCTAACAGGGCTTTTCGTTTGGCTTTGCGTTGCTGTTTTCTGTGCTCACGCTCTTTGGCTTTTTGCTGTCTTGTTTCAGCGGATAAAGAGACGGTGACATCATCTTTTTCGGCGGCGTACAATTGATTTTCTTTTTTTAGAAAATCAAATTCAAAGTTAACTTTTGAGCGTTCTTTAAAACGTTTTTTTAAGTAAACAATTTCATCGGTCAGATCAGCATAGACATTGTAATCACTGGGCGCGATGCTGCTCCAGGGCAGGGCATTGTCGTATTCAGACTCACCATATTTATCCGCTCCGGGCGAATCGGGAAACTCAATATCGGGAATTACACCGCGGTTTTGGGTACTGCCGCCATTGATGCGGAAGAATTGTCCCATGGTCATTTTTAACTGACCCAATTCTTCTTCATTGTCCTCAATATAATCCGCTAAACGCATCACGTTTTGGACCGTGCCTTTACCATAGGTTTGGGTACCCACCACCACCGCACGACCATAATCCTGCATGGCGGCGGCAAAAATTTCCGAGGCTGAAGCAGAAAAATGATTGACCAGCACCATCATCGGTCCGTCCCACTCTATCCTGGGATCCACGTCTTTTTTCACGTCTTTTTTGCCAAAGGATGTTTTGGTTTGGACCACGGGACCGCGTTTAATGAACAGACCCGATAAATTAATCGCTTCGATGAGTGAGCCGCCGCCATTGTTACGCAAATCTACCACCACACCTTCGACCCCTTCTTGCTTAAAGGTTTTAAGGATTTTTTTCACATCTCGGGTGGTGCTGCGATAGTCGGTTTCACCGGATCGCAAAGCGGCAAAATCCAAATAAAAGGTGGGTAAATCAATCACCCCGATTTTATGCTCGGCACCGCCTTCTTTGACTTTCAGGATTTTATACTGGGCCGCTTGTTGCTCCAATTTCACTTTGTCACGCACGATTTTGACGATTTTGGGCATGGTTTCCGGGCCGTCGTCTTCACCGATAATACGCAACCGAACCGTGCTGCCTTTTTCACCGCGAATCAGTTGCACCACATCTTCAATGCCCCAACCAATCACGTCTTCAAAACTGCCTTCACTGCCTTGACCCACAGCCAGAATTTTGTCGCCTTTTTGTAAACTGCCTTCCAAATCAGCCGGACCGCCTTTAACAATGGTATTAATCTGTGTGTATTCACCATCATTCATTAATACCGCACCGATGCCTTCTAAAGACAAACTCATATTCAGCTCAAAGTTTTCCGAAGTAATCGGCGACATATAGCCGGTATGCGGCTCCACTGAACCTAAGTAGGCATTGATAAAATACTGAAACACGTCATCACTTTTTAAATTATTGATGCGCTTGGCCATTACACGATAACGTTTTGTCAGGGTTTCTTTAATGTCATCGGCCTCTTTGTCTAATAATTTCAGAGATAAATAATCATTTTTCACCTTCTTACGCCAGATCTCATCTAATTCTTTTTCAGTCATGGCCCATTCGGCTTTTTTTCGATCCCAGCGATAACTTTCTTCTTGGCTAAAATCAAACCCTTTGTCCAGTAGTTCACGGGCATGTTCAGTGCGTGTTGTGACCCGTTGCTTAAACACATTAAAAATATGGAATGCGGGTTTTAAATCGCCGGCTTTGATAAAATCATCCATTTGGGTGCGCCAACGCTCAAAATCAGCGATATCGCTGCTTAAAAAGTACATTTTATTGGGATCCAGTACGCCAATGTACTCATCCAATATAATGCCGGATAAGGTGTCATCCAGGGGTTTGTTCTTATAATGCAGCTCCTCCATGAGTTGTACCAACATTTTACTTTCCTGTTGGTGTTTGGGGGCCGGGTTAACTTCGTTATCTATCAGTAAAGCGGATGCTGAAGTCAGCCACAACAGTGACAATAACATGAAGGTTTTACGTTTTTTATCCATTGTACTTTTCATTAATCGTTCTCTCTCAACGGTATAGGTCAAAATGACTGTTGAACTTTTTGGCTAAAATACTGCCAGATACTGGTGTAAATCATATAGACCAATGAATCACAATACAAGTTTCACGTTATTTGCAATCAATCTTGATAATCGAAAAAACACACCCTTGTCACTGTGATTGATGGGCTAATTTTGTATAATGCTTGATTGAAATTGTTCTGGGCTTTTTGTTGGCTCGCCTCTTTTAATCTTTAATGAATGTAAACATGGAGAAACGAATGAAAAAAATCGCACTCACTTTTGCCCTGGCTGGTGGCTTAATAAGCACCCCCGGCCTGGCACAGTTAGACACTGAAAACAGCCAAATCAATTACAAAATCGGTTCCGATGTCGGCCAGTATATGAGCAAATCGGAAATGGAATTCGATAAAGATGCCTTTATCACCGGTTTAGAAGACGGCTTAGCCGGTCGTGATTTGCGACTCAGCGATGAAGAGCTGGCACAGGTGCAAACCATTATCCGTGAAAAACAACAAAAGCTGGCTCAGGAACGTCAAAAAGAAATGATGGCCCAATTAGAAGAACAGAAAGTCACCAATAAGAAAGAAGGCGATGAATTTCGTGCCAAAAAAGCCAAAGAAGACGGCGTTAAAACCACTGATTCAGGCCTTATGTATGAAGTGATTGAAGCCGGCAGTGGTGAAAAACCCGGTTCTGAAAACGCCACAGTGGTGGTACATTACACCGGCACCTTAATCGATGGCACCAAATTTGACAGCTCGGTTGATCGCGGCCAACCCGCCACCTTTGCCCTGAATCAAGTCATACCCGGCTGGACCGAAGGTTTACAGCTGATGAAAAAAGGCGCTAAATACCGCTTTTACATTCCGCCTGAGTTAGCCTATGGCTCGGATGCCCGCCCCGGCAGCCCGATTGGACCCAATAGCACGTTAATATTTGATGTTGAGTTAATCGATGTGAACCCCAACGCCGATAAACCCAAGACTGAATAATTGATTGAAACCAATAGCCCTGCGACAGTGTAGGGCTTTTTTGTGCGCTGAAATTTCTTGCGAATCAGGACTTTCGGCACTGTCAAAAGGTAACTCAATTATGCAGACTAACCCACAATTCAAACCACATTTTTAGCACCATGAAACAACACAATAAATTAACCCTGTGGCTGTTATTGTTCGGCCTGACCTTAAGTTGGGGTCTGACAGCCAAAACAGCCGATGATCAACCATCCCAGAACACTCTTTTGGCTGAATGGACCGGTCCTTACGGCGGCGTACCTGCTTTTGACAAGATGAAACTGTCAGATGTGAAACCTGCTTTTGAAGTGGCCATGGCTGAAAACCTGGCCGATTATGAGAAAATCGCCAATAACGAGGAGCCGGCCACCTTTGACAATACCATCGTTGAGATGGAAAGAGCCGGTGAAAAACTCCGACGTGCCGGTGTCTATTTTCGACTGTGGGGTGCCAATTTATCCAGCCCCGAAGTACGCAAACTGCAAATGGAACTGGCGCCGAAATTTTCAGAAATGCAATCCAGAATTTCACAGAACAAAAAACTATTTGCCCGGATTAAAAAAGTCTATCAGGACAGTATAGAAAACCCGCTGGATCCGGACCAACAACGGCTGGTCAAAACCACCTATGAATCCTTTGCCATGAATGGTGCGGATTTGTCACCCGAAAAGCAAAAACGCTATGCAGAAATTAATAAGGAATTATCGAGTCTATACACCCAATTTGCCAATAATGTGTTACATGATGAGGAAGGTTATATCACTTACCTGAATAAAGACCAGCTCAGTGGTTTACCTGACTCCTTTATTTCTGCTGCTGCCAAAGTGGCTGAAACCAATGGCAAAAAAGGCCAGTATGCGGTCACCAACACCCGCTCATCCATGGATCCCTTTCTGACTTATTCAGATGAGCGTGAACTGCGCAAGCAGGTTTGGACCAATTATTACTCGCGCGGTGACAATGGGGATGAATACGATAATAACGACATCATCAAACAAATTTTAACCTTACGCCGTGAACGCGTGGAATTGCTGGGCTATAACAACTACGCCGAATGGCGGTTGCAAAACCGCATGGCCAAAACTCCTGAAAATGCCATGAATCTGATGGAGGCGGTGTGGCCGGCAGCCATCGCCCGGGTTAAGGAGGAAGTCGCCGATATGCAAGCGGTGGCCAATGAACTGGGTCATGACCTCACCATTCAGCCCTGGGACTATCGTTATTATGCAGAAAAAGTCCGCAAGAAAAAATACGACCTGGATTCCAATGAAGTGAAACAATACCTGCAATTGGATAACCTGCGCGAAGCCATGTTTTATGTGGCCGGTGAACTGTTTAATTTTGATTTTAAACCGGTCGAAGAAGGTACGGTTCCGGTATTTCACGAAGATGTCAAGGTGTGGGAAGTGACTGATAAAACCAGTGGCGAACTGGTGGGCTTGTGGTACTTAGACCCTTTTGCCCGTCCCGGTAAACGCTCCGGTGCCTGGGCCACCTCTTACCGTTCTCATTCCACTTTTGACGGTGAAGTCAAGGTCTTATCTTCTAACAACTCAAACTTTATTAAACCGGCACCGGGTGAAGCGGTGTTGGTGTCCTGGGATGATGCGGAAACATTTTTCCATGAATTTGGACACGCCTTGCATGCATTATCTTCCAATGTGCGGTACCCGAGTTTAAACGGCGGCGTCCGAGACTACACCGAATTTCAATCCCAATTATTAGAGCGCTGGTTGTCCACCGATGTGGTGATTAATAATTACTTAAAACACCACAAAACCGGTCAAGTGATTCCGGCTGAATTGATTGCCAAAATTGAAAGAGCCAGCACCTTTAATCAGGGCTTTGCCACCACTGAATACCTGGCCTCTGCCTTGATGGATATGAAACTCCATCTGGCTGACCCTGAAAAAATTGACGTGGATAAATTTGAGAAAGAAACCCTGGCGGCTTTGGGTATGCCTGATGAACTGGTGATGCGTCACCGCACACCGCATTTCGGCCATGTCTTTTCAGGTGAAGGGTATGCCACCGCCTATTATGGCTATATGTGGGCCGATGTCCTAACTGCTGATGCCGCTGAAGCATTCGAAGAAGCACCGGGTGGTTATTATGACAAAGCCATGGCAGCAAAATTAGTCAAATACCTGTTTGCCCCACGTAATGCCATGGATCCGGCTGAAGCCTACCGCAAATTCCGCGGCCGCGATGCCAAAATTGACGCTTTAATGCGTGATCGCGGCTTTGCCGAACCCAAAGAAAAAGCCGAAAAAGAAAAGAAAAAGGAAGATAAAAAAGCGGCCTAATAACAGCAGTTAAATGACTTAACTAACCCCGGTTCTGCCGGGGTTTTTTTATGCCCCTAAGAAAAAAATTGAATTATTCCAAATCTGTTAGGCATGTTTGACAATTGTCAAAAACAGGCATATTGATTGTTTCTAAAATACCCTTTTAACCATGAGAAACGAAATGAAAAAACTGTTAACAATTGTATCAATCTTAGCTGCAGGACAAGCCATGGCTGTTGAAAAAGGTGATTGGCTGCTGCATTTACGCGCCATAAATATCAACCCCAATGATGACAGCACTGCACTACGGGTCGAAGGGGCTGCAGTGCCCGGCACCTCGGTGTCTGTCGATGATAACTACTCCTTGGATATTTCTATCGGCTATATGATCAGCGATAACTGGGCGATTGAATTACTGGCTGATTTAAGTTCGAAACACACTGTCTCAGCCCACGGCTTAGCCGATTTAGGCGTGCCTAACGGTACTGATGTGGTGGACACCAACGTGTTACCACCCACTGTGTTTTTACAATATCAGTTCCGTCCCAGCGCGTCTGTCCGGCCTTATTTCGGTATCGGCGCCAACTACACCCACTTTTTTAATGAAGAACTCAGTGGCGCAGCACAACAGGTCCTGGGTGCTGAAAACCTGGACTTAGACAGCTCCTTTGGCTGGGCGGCACAATTCGGTATCGATTGGGAATTGAACAACAACTGGTCTTTTAATGTCGATGTGAAATACATTGATATTAATACCGAGGCGACTTTTAATACCGCTTTAGGTCAAGCCGCGGTTGATGTGGACATTAACCCCACTGTTATCGGTATGGGTTTTGGGAAAACATTTTAAAACCATTGATTGCGACAGAAAAAAGCCGGCATTGCGCCGGCTTTTTTAATGGACGATTTAAGTTCGAGGTTAATCGGGAACCGTAAAATGGCCACGGCCCATTAAATCAATACCACATTCTAGATCACTGACCCAATCCAGAAATTGTCCCACCTGTTCATCTTTGAAAGCCCGGCCATGTTGCGGCACAATCATTCTGATGTCTAATTCGCGCACCATTCTGGCCCACAGGCGCGTGACTTTATTGGAGCACATATAGCGCTCATGGAAGCCAACCATTTTAGGAATATGCGCTTCAAAATCATCGACAAAAGGATTGTCCGTGACTTCGTCAATCGAGGCTCCCATATCACCGGAAAACAAAATGCCGCTGGTCACATCAAAGATTTGAAAATTACCCACCGAATGCAAAAAGTGAGCCGGTAAAATAATTAATTCCGCTTCACCCAATTTAATCCGTTGACCCTGATCGGGAATGGCATCGATAAAATTAGCGAAATTACCCATCTGTTTATCGACATTGGCGGCCACCAAATGGGGTAAAAACCGACTCCAGAGTTTCGACACCAACACCCGACAACCGGTATTGACTATCCAACGGTCAAT